>JBBQOJ010000299.1:0-4870 GCA_038330815.1 Chitinophagales bacterium
AATTTCGCTGCTACTCAAGTCTTTCTATGCGTATTAGTGTATGCCTGTTATTTTTATTGCTCGCTACCAGGGGCAATAGCCAGAAAATATCCGGTACTGTTTTTAATGATAAAGGCGACCTGCTGCCTTTTTCTTCTCTTACTATAAAGGGAACCACCATTGGCGCCAGTGCCAACAACAGGGCTAAGTTTTCGATCACCTTCCCCGCCGGCACTTACACCATCATTTGTCAACATATCGGTTACGCGGCAAAAGAACAAGTCGTCCATCTTACCGGGCAGGATGTTGAAATTTCCTTCGTATTAGCAGAACAAAAGCTGCTCATGAAGGAGGTGATTATAAAAAACACGGATGAAGATCCTGCCTATGCCATCATCCGGGAAGCCATTAAAAAAAGAGATTATTTTAGTAAACAGGTAAGCGCTTTCACCTGCGAATTGTATACAAAAGATATGATGAAACTTCGCCGGCTGCCGAATAAAATATTCGGTAGAAAAGTACCGGAGGAAGACAGGCAGGACATGGGGCTGGATACCTCCGGCCAAGGCATCATTTACCTGGCCGAATCAGTGGCAAATATTGCCATTGCCTTACCGGATAAATTTAAAATGGAAGTTAAAAGCAGCCGCGTAAGTGGAAGCGGCGGATTTGGTTTTACTTTTCCCACCTTTATCTCTTTTTATCAAAACAATGTTACCATTTTTACCGAACGCCTTAACCCACGCGGCTTTGTGTCGCCCATTGCAGATGGGGCCATTGGATTTTACCGGTTTAAGTTTTTGGGTAGCTTCTTTGAAAACGGGAAAGAAATTAACAGTATACGGGTAACTCCCCGCCGTAATTATGAACCGTTGTTTTCGGGCGTCATCAATATTACCGAGGGCAATTGGCGTATACACAGTGTCGATTTCCTGTTAACCAGTAAGTCGCAACTGGAAGTGATTGACACCCTCCAGATTACCCAGTTTCATGTACCGGTAAATGAAGATACCTGGCGGGTTAAAAACCAGTTATTACATTTCAGTTTTAACCGCTTCGGCATCGATGCGGAAGCCAATTTTGTAAATGTGTATTCTGCATACAATATAAACCCGGTATTTGCCAAAAAGTATTTCGATAAGGTGATTATAAAATATGATACCGGGGTAAATAAAAAATCAAAACAGTATTGGGACACGGTTCGCCCAATGCCGTTGGAGAAAGAAGAAGTAAAGGACTACCTGGTGAAAGACAGTTTGTATGAAATAAGAAAAGACTCCTTGTTGAGTAAACAATCCATCGATTCTTTAAAGAAAAAGCAGGGCCCTTTAAAACCATACAATGTTTTCTGGAGTGGTATCAATCGTACGCACTATAGCCGGTCAAGCCCTTTTAGGTGGGGCATTGGTTCGCTTATTCAAAAACTCGAATACAATACGGCGGAGGGCGTTGTGCTCAATGTAAACGGGTATATAGAAAAGTTTTTACGAAAAACCCGTCACCAGCTTTCCATCCGGCCTAACCTGCGGTATGGTTTCAACAACACCCATTTAAATGCCTGGATGGATGTGGGTATACGCACCCGCGACCTGGATTCGGATGCGCGGTTACGGCGGCACGCCTGGAGTTTTTCAGGCGGTAAACGGGTTACCCAGTTTAATAAAGAGAGCCCTATCACCCCACTGGTTAACACCATCAGTACCCTGTTTTACGGCGATAATTTTATGAAGACCTATGAGAATATTTTTGCCAGGGCAGGCTATAGCAAACGATTTGAAAGTGGCTTACTGGTAAGCGTAAACGCTTTATATGAAGACCGGTTACCATTGCACAATACCACTAATTTTACCTTGTTCCGAAAAGATAGTGTCAATATCACCCCCAATTATCCCTACGAGAAAATAAACCAGCAGTTTTCGAGACACCAGGCGGTTTTACTAAGCATCGATGTAAGCATAAAGCCTGGGCAGCGGTTTATACAATTTCCTAACCGGAAAATTTCCATCGGTTCCAAAATTCCCACCTTCAGCCTAAATTATACCAAGGGATTTAATGGGCTGTTAGGCAGCGATGCCGACTTTGATAAATGGCGGTTCAGTATTTTCGGAGACAAAAATTTCAGGATGGCAGGCGACTTAAAATATAAAGTCGGCGTAGGCGGCTTCCTTAACCGGAAGTCGGTGTACATACAGGATTACCAGCACTTTAATGGTAACCGTTCGCTTTCAGCAAGTGAATACCTTAACAGTTTTCAACTCGCTCCTTATTATGCCAATAGCACCATTGCCCGTTTTTATAGTGTGGTACACCTGGAGCATCACCTAAACGGTTTGCTCACCAATAAAATCCCTTTGTTCAATCGCCTCAACTGGAACCTGGTGGTTGGCGGCAATGCATTTTTCATCAACCAGAACGACCACTACACCGAATTTTTTGTTGGTATCGAGAATATCCTAAAAATCTTCAGGGTCGATTTTGTAACGGCTTACCAGGATGGACGCAGGGGCATCAATGGCATCCGGCTTGGTACCGGTGGTCTCATTGGCGCCAGTATAAAACGCACTTCTACCAGTGGTGGCAGCAGCAATGCGGATGCTATGTCATTTTAATGGAAAAAAAATGATAAAGGGGCATCGTCTCAAAATTTTTCAAAGAGTAGCTAGGGGGTACTGGTTCACACTTAAAGGCAAGTCGTAAAAGCAGCCGTTATCGAAGATTTATTGATCCAACATTGTAGCCCACAGGAGCGGTATTGGCGACGCTCCATTCGACAGCGGAGCAATGGGCAGCTGTGTGCGTTCGCTTATTGAAGCTGCTATCCGATTTAAAGTTGTGCATTGCCGCAGGCCAGGGAATTTTATGCTGGTTCTTCCAGAAAGCCGTTCCTTAAAGGGAAGTTACTATTTTTTACTTTTTGGTTCCGGCCCGTCCGGCTTAGGGATAAACATCATTATTTTTACCCTTTGGGGGCAAATACATTCAGGGTAAGTGTAAGATTATCTGACAATACCATACTATTTCCGCCTACCTTAAAATCTCTCCGGTTTAAAACTACTTTTCCATTAAAAAGATAGCCACCGTTTTGAGCTGTGGCACTAAAAGGTATCGACATTGATTTACTTGTTCCTTTCACTGTAAATTTTCCTTTTACGATAAATAACCCGGCTTTGGCAGTTTTTTCTACTTTATCGGATGAAAATATAATTTTCGGGTATTTGGCTGCATCAAAATATTCTTCTTTCCTAAGATGGCTATCTCTTGAGCCATTATCAGTATTTATTGTGGCAGCATCAACGGTTACGCTAAAAGCGGCTGCTTCCGGGTTATTTGGATCAAATTTAATAGTGCCTTGTAAATTCCTAAATGAGCCGCTAACGTTAAATCCAAAATTTTTAATAGCAAAGGTAACCGACGACCCTTTATCGGAAGGAATATAGCTTTGGGCAACCAACAGGGATGAGCAAATGAATAACATGGAGCAGCAAAAAATAGCTTTCCGTTTCATGGTATGGTTTATTTTAATGTGAGTGTTTATTTCCTGAAAGGCGCATAGGATACACCCAGCATAATCATGGATGATTTAAAACGAAAACGGTCATTTGCTTCATTAAGGTTTGGTAACAGCTGGATTTTTGTATCCGTGGTATATTCGCTGAATAGAAATTCATATCCAACTTTTACCGCCAGCTTTGGGGTTACCCAATAACTTGCATACCATTCAGAATTTAGGGAGCCTTGGTCGCTATCACTTATCAGGAGCAAATTAAGGGAAGTAGGCTTTGCCGTTACCGTGTTATTTTTATAGACGCCATTTTGCCGGGGGCCAAAAGTAAAACCAATAGCATCAATATTTACACCCAATTCAAGCCTGTTGTTGAAGTAGGGGAACAGGTACGACAAATAAATTCCTGCGTTTAAAAAATAGGTTTGTGATTTTGCAAAGCTCACTGTGTCAATATTGGCGGGGATATTTTCGGAAAACAATGCTGCAACACTTGATTTGCCGCTGGTGTATTTTGCAGGCGCTGTGATATAATCCAGGTCAGAACCAATAAAATTTGTAAACCGCAAACCGTAGCCAATATTGAATCGCTGTTTTTTACCAACAGCATTGTTATGTGTCCATGAAAGTGCAGTTGCAAAACTGCCTGGCCCTGCATTTAATGAGAGCCCAAATAAATTTTTTTCTTTGTATGCTTTTTTTTGCGCAAAACAAATATTGCAGGCAAGCAATAGACTACTTAAAAATACCCAGTTTATTATTTTCATAAATCTAATTTTTATTCTTACTTCTAAAACAGCATTGTAAAATGTATACCCGGTAAAAATTCCTTTACCGGGTATATTTAAATGTTAATTAAGCGGTGCGGCACCAAAATTTTTCTCCGCAGTTTCGCAATAAAAAACAACAAAAGAAAAACCAGTAAACGAACCTGCACTGCTGAGCTGAAAATATTTTTCACCCACTTTGTCAACAAAACCTACAGCAAGTACATTGGTGGGAGTAGTGCCGCCATTGCGTTGGTTTTTTATTTCTCCGTTTGTTTTGGCAAAATAAACAGCTACTGTTCCTGTAGCAAAGCCAGAAGTAAAATTAGCGCCTAATTTTAGAAACTGGGTGCCTTTTGAATCCTGTATTACAGAAAGGGTTCCGCTGGTAGGTGGCGTACCCGGGCCATTTTGTTGGGTAATGGTTCCTGTTTTGAGGGTTATGACAGCTCCGATTGGTAAATTAGAAAACTCAGTTACGGTTTCCGTTTTTTTACATGAACTAAACGAGACAGAGGCTATCGCCATAAGTAAAAAAATAGTCTTTTTCATTGTTTGTTTTTTTAATGTTAATTATTAATTGATTGAAAAGAAATTTAAAACCACGAAAATATTAATGGCC
>JBBQOJ010000300.1:0-4864 GCA_038330815.1 Chitinophagales bacterium
TGGCGATTTTACAAGAGGTATTTTTGTCAGTTCGCAATTCAAGTGCAGTGAGGGTATTGATGAGTTGTATGATTTATTTGAACAGTTTTATGCGGCCCATCCTTTTACCACGGTAAGCAAAGAGCCGGTGTTTTTAAAACAGGTGGTAAATACCAATAAATGCGTGATACAAATCGAAAAAGCAGGCAGCAATACCGTAGTACATTCGGCTATTGATAACCTCTTAAAAGGCGCCAGTGGCCAGGCCATTCAAAATATGAACCTGATGTTTGGGCTCGAAGAAATTGCCGGGCTGAATTTAAAGGCCAATTACTTTTAAAGCAGGTGTATTACTGCTTGCCCGGCAATTGGCGGGAATCGCTTTAACTTCCCGGTAATTTAACAACACTTCGGCTTTAGTCCATACCCGGCAGAAAGCAATCGTATACCATTTTACCAATTTATGCGTATGAAATTATTCGACGTTTATCCGCTCAACGATATCACCATAGCAAAGGCGAAGGGCGCCTATGTGTGGGACGATGCCGGTCAGCAATACCTCGACCTCTACGGCGGTCATGCTGTCATCTCCATTGGCCATACCCACCCGCATTATGTAAAACGACTGGAAGACCAGCTGCATAGAGTGGGTTTCTATTCCAACTCGGTAAAAATCCCCTTGCAGGTAGAACTGGCAGCGAAGCTGGGTAAGGTTTCCGGCAAGGAAGACTATCAATTGTTCCTTTGTAATTCCGGCGCAGAGGCCAATGAAAATGCCTTGAAACTGGCTTCGTTTTATAACGGCCGTAAAAAGATCATCGCCTTTAAAAAGGCGTTTCATGGAAGAACATCGCTTGCAGTAGCGGTAACCGATAACCCCAATATTGTAGCACCCGTTAATCAAACCGATAATGTGCTCTTTCTTCCCTTTAATGATGAAGTGGCGCTGGAGCAGGCATTTGCTGCAAATGATATCTGTGCTGTAATCATTGAAGGTATACAGGGGGTGGGTGGTATCAATATTGCTTCCAATGCTTTCCTGCAAAAAATAAGAAGCCTTTGTGACCATTACAATGCGGTGTACATTGCAGATTCCGTACAATGTGGCTATGGCCGAAGTGGTAAGTTTTATGCGCACGACCATGCAGGCGTAAATGCTGATATCTATACCATGGCCAAAGGGATGGGCAATGGTTTCCCGGTGGCTGGAATTTCCATCGCTCCAAAAATCCATGCAAAATATTTTATGTTAGGCACCACTTTCGGTGGCAACCACCTGGCTTGCGCTGCCGCCCTGGCGGTACTGGAGGTGATAGAACAGGACGGGTTGATAGAAAATGCGAAAAACGTGGGCAATTATTTAATGGAAGAATTAAAAAAGTTGCCACATATTAATGAAGTGCGGGGAAGGGGGTTAATGATTGGGATTGATTTACCGCAGGAATTGTCGATGGTGAAGAAGAACCTGCTGTTTAAACATAAAATTTTTACGGGGGAGGCGAAACCCAATGTCATCCGTTTATTGCCGGCATTAAACATCACCCGCGTGGAAGCAGATTTATTTTTAACTGCCTTTCAGCAAGAGCTGGAGCACCTGGCGGTGAAGGCGTAATTATAGCCGACTTTTTGTTTTTTGTAATATCAATTAATTCCCGATCATGAATCCATCTTCCAAAACAAGTTTGCTCATTTTGAATGAATCCGGTAAGGCAGCCTGTCATTTTACTACTGTAAAGGAGGTGGCCGATATCAATGGTTTGGTAAAAAAAGCATTGGCTTATAAAGCGGACCCCTTTGCCGACCGTCAGTTGGGTGCTGATAAAAGGATTGGGTTACTATTCCTTAATCCATCGCTCCGTACCCGTTTAAGCACGCAGGTAGCGGCTTCCAACCTGGGGATGCAAGCCATCGTGTTTAATGTAGATAAGGAAGGCTGGGCATTGGAATTTGAGGAAGGCGCTATCATGAGTGGCAATACAGTAGAACATGTAAAGGATGCTGCACCCATATTAGGACAGTACTTCGATATCTTATGTATCCGCACTTTTCCCTCACTGAAAAACCGGGAGGATGATTATAGCGAGCAGGTGATCAATGCTTTTAAACAATATTCGGGCGTGCCCATTGTAAGTTTGGAGAGTGCCACCCTGCACCCCTTACAATCATTAACCGATATCATTACCATCCAGGAAACTATTCAACAGGCAGGTGTTGGCGATATGACTGGCACGGTTAAACGCAAACCAAAAGTAGTGTTAACCTGGGCGCCCCATGTGAAGCCCTTGCCGCAATGTGTAGCCAATAGTTTTGCCCAATGGGTAAATGCATGGGGCGAAGCCGATTTTGTAATTACCCACCCGGAAGACTATGAATTGTCTGCGGCCTATACCCAAGGTGCAACTATTACCCACCACCAGGAAGAAGCATTGTCGGGAGCCGATTTTGTGTATGTAAAAAACTGGAGCACCTTCACAGATTACGGTAAAATTTACAGCAATGATCCGGATTGGATGTTAACAACCGAAAAGCTGGCGCTCACCAATGATGCGAAGGTGATGCATTGCTTACCAGTGCGCCGGTATGTAGAATTAAGCGATGAAGTTTTGGATAGCGCCTACAGTATTGTGAGTCGCGAAGCAGGCAACCGGGTGTGGGCGGCGCAGGCGGTGATCAGTGAGATATTAAAACAGCTATAGATGGAGCAACTCTTCGTTATAAAAATAGGGGGCAACGTGATCGATCATGCCGATGCCCTGCATAACTTTCTACAGGATTTTGCTGCCATCCGTGCGCCAAAAATACTGGTACATGGCGGTGGAAAAATTGCCAGCAGGATCGGGGAGCAGATGGGTATCAGCGCTAACTATATCAATGGCCGCCGGGTAACGGATGCCGCCACCATCGACCTGGTAACCATGGTTTATGGTGGATTGGTAAATAAAAAAGTAGTGGCCAAACTACAGTCCTTGCAATGCAATGCCATTGGCCTCACGGGAGCGGATGGTAATATTTTACCAGCAACCAAACGGCCGCTGGTATATCCGGTTATTGTACCGAATAGCACTAACACTGAGGAGGATGCGGCAAGCCGGCCACCCATCGATTTTGGTTTTGTAGGAGATGTATTAGCGGAGAAAATGGGGATTGAACCCCTCCGGGCCTTGCTGGCCGCGGGTTTTGTGCCTGTTTTTGCACCGCTAACCCACGATGGCAACGGGCAAATACTCAACACCAATGCAGATACCATTGCTTCCACCCTGGCCACGGGGCTGGCCGGTAACTATAATGTGCGACTTATTTATTGTTTTGAAAAGAAAGGGGTATTGGAAAATGTTGCAGATGAAAGTTCGGTAATCACCCTGATCACAAAAGAAAAATACCAGCAGTTATTGCACGATAATAAATTGTTTGATGGCATCTTGCCAAAGATCGACAATGCGTTTTCAGCCATCGATCATGGAGTAAAAGAAGTGCTGATTGGTGATGCCAGTAACCTGCTACAGAATGTAACTGACCAAACCATCGGCACCTTAATAAAATAGTATGAAAGCAAATTTATTGGATGGAGCAGTGGATTTGTTAAAGCAATTGATAGCAACGCCTTCCTTTTCCAAAGAAGAAGAATTGACAGCCGGCATTATAGCCGCCTTTTTGGATAGTCATCAAATTGCCAATGAAAGGATTAGCAATAATATTTATGCCAGAAACCTTCATTTCGATGAGCGCAAACCTACGCTACTGCTCAATTCGCACCACGATACGGTACTTCCGAATAAAGGCTACACACTAGATCCCTTTGCTCCCCTCGAAAAAGAGGGTAAATTATTTGGGTTAGGCAGCAACGATGCCGGCGGTTGCCTCGTGTCGCTGATCGCTGCTTTTGTACATTTTTACGATACCATTGACGGTCGCTATAATATCATACTGGCGGCCACGGCGGAAGAAGAAATCAGCGGGGTGAACGGGATTGAAAAGCTGTTGCCTTACCTGGGAACGATTGCCTGCGGAATTGTAGGTGAACCCACACAACTGGAGATGGCCGTGGCAGAACGTGGCCTGATGGTGATTGATTGTGTAGCCAATGGCCGTGCCGGGCATGCCGCAAGAAACGAAGGCGAGAATGCCTTATACATCGCCCTCGACGATATCGGCCGCCTGCGCAATTACCAGTTTGATAAAGTAAGTCCGCTGCTGGGCCCTTCGCGGGTAACCGCTACCGTTATTGATACCGAAAACAGGCAGCACAACGTAGTGCCTGCCCAATGTAAATTTGTATTGGATGCCCGGGTAAATGAATTGTATACCTTTGACGAGGTACTCGGTATTTTACAGGCTAATATTAAAAGCGATTTTCAGCCACGGTCTACCCGCATGAAATCCACGGCCATCGCACTGGATCACCCGCTGGTGGTAGCTGGTATTCAAATGGGGAAAGGGTATTACGGTTCACCAACCACTTCTGATAAAGCACTAATGCCCTTCCCAACGCTTAAAATGGGCCCGGGCGATAGTGCGAGGAGCCATACCGCCGACGAATACATTTACCTCAACGAAATCGATGCCGGTATTAAAACTTATATTGAACTTATAAACAAAATAATTTAACACCGGCGTCCTCAATTAACTATCAACTTTTAACAATCAACCAAAACCTTCAACCATCAACCATCAACCATCAACCATCAACCATCAACCAAAACCATCAACCATCAACCAAAACCATCAACCATCAACCATCAACCATCAACCAAAACCATCAACCAAAACCATCAACCATCAACCATCAACCCCCAACCATCAACCATCAACCATCAACCCCCAACCATCAACCATCAACCATCAACCATCAACCTTCAACCTACAACCATCAACCAAAACCTTCAAC
>JBBQOJ010000301.1:0-4855 GCA_038330815.1 Chitinophagales bacterium
GGGGTGATCAAACAATATGCCACGCTGGTGGATCATACGAGGGTGAAAAAAGGACTGATGGTGATATGCTATGTGTCGCTGAAAGAGCATACCAAAAATGCAGGGCTAAAATTTATTGATACCATCCACGCATTAAATGAAGTGATTGAATGTTACAATATCTCCGGCGAATTTGATTTTATGCTAAAAGTAGTGAGTGAAGATATGAATGCCTACTACGATTTTCATGTAAACAAATTAAGCCAGATTGATAATATGGGCCACGTGCAAAGTGTATTTGTAATGGGCATTATTAAACAAACCCACCAACTGGTGTATGGTAACAACAGCCAAAAGAGGTAAAAAAGTAATGCCCCGGTTTGGGCCCTTCAATGATGGGCGAAGGAGAATTCTTGTGTGTATTGCCGATTATTTCAAATGTTGCTTAATCGTGTCGATTGACTCTTCCAAAACTTTCTTTACGTCTTCAAATGTGGTGTCAGGATGATTATTCCAATCCATAAGCCGATGGTTGTTCACCCTGCCATTTTCATATTTCTCTAAAATAAATCTTGTTATTTGCATAGCTGCGCTTCGATGAATATACGCCCCTGTTACGTCAACGGAAGCTTTATATAACGCACAAAAAAGACTATACTTTCCATTGGCTATATCATCGTCACATTCCCGGTCATCCTGTTTGTGCCAGGTAGCCGTATCAGACAAGATGAAATCAGCGCGTTGAACTATTTTAAGGTCCGTGGAATCAAAATTCAACTTTCGATTTTCGGATAATGTATCGCCAGGCTCCTGGCTATAGGTAGCCCCAAACAGGCAGGTAAAAAGGATTACCAAGATCGTCTTCATGTTGTTCTCTCTTTTTAATTAGTTGATGATCATCGACCCCAACTGTGCAAAGGAATTACCCCGCAATCATTTTTAAAAACTCTTCCTTTTTTCTACGCGCTACATCAATGGTAGTTCCATCCTGCATAATTACCTGCCCACCCTGTGCCTTCACATATTTTTGAATGTAATTAAGGTTAATAAGGTGCGAATTGTGAATACGGTAAAACCGGTAAGGTTGTAACATGTCTTCGAAGTCTTTTAGCAACTTGGTCACCAGCAAGGGTTTGGATTCCTTGAAATATATTTTGCTGTAGTTGCTGCTGCTTTCAATATGCAGTATGTTCCTGATGGGGATAAATTCCAGCCCTTCTGAAGTAGGAATGGCAATCTTATCTTCCTGCGATTTTTTTTCATTCATGGAAGATTTAAGGATATCGATTTTTTCTTTTGTCTGCGAGGTACGTTGTTTGCTCAGCCGGTCAACCGCTACCTGCAATTCGCGGATAGCAATAGGTTTCATCAGGTAATCAAAGGCGCTGATGCGGATGGCATCAATGGCATAATGATTATAGGCCGTGGTAAAAATGATTTCAAAATCACAGGTGCCCAGTTCATCCAGCATCCTAAAGCCACTCATTTTCGGCATTTCAATATCAAGAAAAATAACGTCGGGCTTATGGTGCTTAATCAGCAACATGGCTTCCTCCGGCTTTTGGGCCATGGCCGCCACTTCCAGGTCGGGACAAAACTCATCCAGCTTCTGCCGCAGGTTTTGTAAACTACTCAGTTCATCATCTATTAAAATAGCTTTTATCCTTTCCATATTAAATTATTTTTATTTTGATGGTAACCCTGGTGCCTGCCGCAACCCCGGGCGGATTGTATAAATCATTGATCAAAATATCATCCTGGCTGCCCTGTGCGCCGTTAAAAATCTTTATCCTGTGTTCGGTAATGGAAAGGCCCACACTTTTGTGGTAGGGTTTGTTTTGGCTGTTGTAGGTAGCCGCCTGTTGCCGGCCAATGCCATTGTCTTCAATAATATATTGTATATAATCTTCAAAAAGGTTAACCGTAACCGTTAGTTGCAAATCTTCCCCCTCACTGTGGGCGATACCATGCTCAATAGCATTTTCTACGTACGGCTGAATAATCAGCGAGGGAACCTTGTAATCGCCATTTTGCAGGGCAGGGGAGATGATGGTGCTGTATTGAAACTTGTTATTAAACCGCAATTGCTGCAGGTCGATGTACAATTGAATGGCCTCCATGTCTTTGCCAAAGGGTAACAATTCGTTTCGGCTGCTATCCAGGATGGTTCGGATGAGGCGGGCGAATTTATTAAGGTAATCACTGGCCAGCCGTTTTTCATTTTGCATCATAAAATTTTCAATGCTGTTAAGGCTGTTGAAAATAAAATGCGGGTTCATTTGCGATTGCAGGGCCTGCATCTGCATTTCCGTAATTTTTTGTTTTAACAAGGATTCGCCCCGGTTTTTTTTGGCGGTGATCGACTTGCTGATAAAAAAGGCAATACCCAAAATCAATCCAAAACAGATGAGCATTGCCAGTAACAGGGCATTCTTGATTTCAATATCCCTGGATTGTATTTGAGACAAGGACTTTAAATGCACATTCTCAAATTCTTTTTTCCTGATCATCCATTCCGACTCGTGAATGATGGTATTTCTTTTATTATGTTCCGAAAACAAGGTATCAAATGCCGCCCGGTGAATCCGGTAATAATGTAAGGCCGAATCCTTCTGGTTTTGCTGGTCATATGCATTTGATAACTCAATTGCTGAATTGGCAATGCCTTCTAAATAGCGGGTATTCCGGGCAATGGTAAGCGCATTGTTAAGGATGATTACTTTTTGGGAGGGCATTACATTGGTTTGGTATTTGGCCTGCGCCAGGTACACCTGGAATTCGTTGCGCAGGTCGTTTTCGGCCCTTGCCTGCTGAAGCGCCGTGGCAATATAAAAAGCGGCGGAATCAAAATTTGATTTAATGGCATGCAATTTTCCAAACCCAACGTTGTACTGCGATAATATATACCCTTCATCCGCCTTTATAGCAAAGGGTAGGCCTTCCTCCAGGTTTTTTTTGGCGCTCACCCACTTCATCTCCTCCAGGTCGCATTCGTGTAGTAATTCATAGTTGATGGCCACACCACGCCAGGCGGCTAATTTGGTATTAATGACGATCGCATCCCGCGTGTACTGCCGGCACTTCTCATAATCTTTCAACACCTTAAAATTATCGCCGATATTGTTCAGCGAAACGGCCTTTAAACGAAGCGCACTGCAGAGTTCTGCGTAATCAATGGCCTTAAAATAGGCCGTATTGCTGGCCTCGTAATTGGCTGAATTAGACAAAAGAATGCCGAGGTTAATTTCCCCCAGCGATTTGCCGTAGTTAAAACCCAGGCTATCGCTCAGTGCTGCCACCTTCTCGTAGTAACCAAAAGATTTCTTCACATCATTTTCACTGGTGCGATAACTGATGCGGTGCAGATTGGTTATATATTGAGAATCTACTGTTTGATGAATGGCCACCCATTTAATAAGACTGTCTACCACCCGGTTCTGGCTTGCCACCAATAGCGGGCAAAAGGTAATTAATAACAGTACGATTTGATTTATTTTCATGCGATGTTGCAAAATGGATGATACATTTCCAGGTTAAAGGTGCTCCCTTTCGCCATCACTTAACCTGGCCTGCATCCTGCTGGTTAACATTATTGCCTACCGTTATATCAATGGGAAATTAGCCATCAATTACCGGGTAATATAATTAAAATTAAAGGAGAAAAAAAAAAGTTAGGATGAATCTGCATATTCGGTTTATGCCATTGTATACACGGAAGCAATCCAACTATTGGTGGCAATGCGTAAAGGGTAGCAGCGGTATTATTACCCAGCTTATTTTACCAGGATTTTTACTTCGGGGGCAAAAAAACGCCTGCCTTGTTTATCAAAAACAATGATGTCGAAGAAATACAGTTCCTCCCCTTTATGAAGTCCCTCCACAATGTTTTTTTGCCAAACGGCCGGTAAGGGGGTCGACGTAAAACGATCTGCCGCCATGTCCGACTGGGGAGATGTTTTACCGGTTTGCTCATCTTCTGTAATTCCGATGCGCTTATAGGCAAACTGGTAAGAAGAGATAGTGTAGCTTACTTTTTGGTCATCTGTTATTTTTAGCGGCTGGCTTACCAATTGTGCGGCAACAGCTGCATCCAGGGTAATGCTTCCGGTAATGTTACCAAGGGCCGTTTTTACCACCGGTTTTTTAGCAGTGGTGCCCGCCGGTGAAGGCTTGGGCAATTTTGGAGGTTGCTGTGCCAATAACTGCCCTCCTGCAGCCAGTAATACTAAGAATAGGGTAAAAATTGGGTAAAATTGACGTGGCATCCCGGCGGTTTTGTTGAACTAACGAATTTACTGCCTAATTAGTATCAATTTTGTTAATTAGTGGGAGAAGTAATGGTAAAATCGTGTGACTGCCTGCTTGCTTCGTTTGTCAACTGGTTGCGCTGCCAACGCCTCCTTTGGGGTATGCGGGCAAAGGATTAAGGCTTTTATTTAGTCTTCAGTTCATTTTTATTAAAAGCACTATTGTTGGGCATTTTTAATATAATTGGGCGATTCGCATTCCTTCCAGTATTCGACAATTTTTGTGATGACGCTTTTTAATTTTTCATAATTCGACGGTTTTACAAAAAATCCCTGGATAGACCTTGAATAGGCATCAATCACATGTTTCTGTTCGGCACTGGTTGAAAAGAATAAATAGGGGATAGATTTCAACCTTAAATCTTCGTTATTGTGAATTTTTTCTCTTAATTCCATGCCATTTAACTTGGGCATATTGATATCAGAAAGTACAAGGAAAGGTTCTATTTCTGTAATGGTCAGGTAATCCAATGCTTTGATACTGTCCCCAAAGAAAATAAGTTCATTGCCATATTCAAGTTCTTTAAAAATGTCAGTTAAAATCTCCTGGTCGTCTATGTCATCTTCAA
>JBBQOJ010000302.1:0-4854 GCA_038330815.1 Chitinophagales bacterium
CAGCAGCGTTAACGGGTGTTGCTGCCTGGGGCCTGGTAAATATGTTAAATAAAGAAGGCAATGGCAATACAGGAAGAACACTGGTAGAAAATACCACCGCCCCCACAAGGATTATTGTTACACCGGAAAAAATTACACCCCCAACCATCAACCATCAACCTTCCACTATAAACCAGGAGTTATCCGATGCCTTGTTGGCAACCACGCAACAGCAGGGCAACGCTTCTGCCACCACTCCAGTTGCAACCAACGTAACCAAAATACAGGCCCCCATCAAAGTGAAAGAGGAAAGCAACAATGAAAAAGCGCCGATGGTGGCCGCCTTGCCCCACAGAAATAATAATAAGGTAATATCTTCTGAAAATCTTAACATAAACGGCAGTAACAATACGATAACTGCTAACGTAAAACCTCCAAAACAACCAGTTACCAACGGAAACAATGACATTGGCATCACAAGCATTGAGCAGGGCCCTGCCAATGTGTATGTCTCCACAGCAGCGTTTATCGAATCAGGAGAGGAAAACAACAACCGGGTGCTCTTTATGGACGAAGAGAGAATAAAGAAAACCAAGTTGGGTGGAATCTTCAAAAAAGTAAAACGCGTGTTTGAACGGAATACCAATATCAACACCGGCGGTAATCATTTAAAGGTTGCCAACCTGGAATTCGCCATTCAATAAAAATTTAAACAACAACAACATGATGAAGCTATTTACTTTAATGGCACTGGTAGTGATATGCACAAACACCAATGCACAGGAAACACCCGAAAAAAAAACCGCCAACAACGACACCATCCGCATTGGTAATATCATTATCACCAAGGATGGCCGGGACGATCAGCAGCGGAAAGGCAATACCCACATTACCATGGGTAGAAAAGCAAACCGTAAAATTTCGAACGTAAGTACCAATTGGGGAGTAGTCGATCTTGGCTTTGCCAATTATATGGACGAGACCAATTACGGCGCCACCGGCAATTATCTTTTTAACCGTCCGGGCACAACCCCGCTGGGCGAAAACGACTTTAAACTGCGTACCGGCAAAAGCGTAAATGTAAACATCTGGTTTTTTATGCAGCGACTTAACCTGGTTAAACATCATGTTAACCTGAAATATGGATTGGGCCTCGAGTTAAATAATTACCGGTACAAAACGGCCACCAACATTAGTTATCTTGAACAAAACCCGTACTTACCCGGCCAGGCCACCAGCCCGGTCATCATACGCGATTCTATCCAGTTCTCTAAAAATAAACTTGCCGCTGATTACCTCACCGTTCCTTTGATGTTGAATTTTTCCACCAGTCCGGGGTATACCAATAAAGGCGTTAGCATTAGTGTGGGTGTAAGCGCCGGTTACCTGTACAGCCAGCGTAATAAGCAAATCAGCCAGGAAAGGGGCAAGGAAAAAAATCGCGGCGATTACGACCTGGAGCAATTTAAGTTCTCCTATATTGCCGAACTCGGACTGGGACCCGTTAGATTGTATGGTAGTTATAGCCCCACTTCCTTTTATACCAACGGGCTCAATATGAAACCCTACACACTGGGTGTTCGCCTGAGCAACTGGTAATTTTTAAGCTGGCCTGCAATTTTCTCCCATTTTCGTCGTTTTTAAACGATGGTAATAATAACGTTTAAATAATATAAAGCTTCGGCATTGGCCGGGGCTTTTTTTTCACCGGGTAATCAATACATGGCATCACCAACACCTAAACGCATATTCTTTCCCAACCTGGATGGCTTACGGGTTATTGCCTTCCTGATGGTGTATCTATGGCACACCCTGAAAACACCCTTTGAGATGCTGGGCGTTTCCAATGTGTGGTTGCGGCAATTATTTTATTTCTTTATTAATGGCAAAACAGGGGTGTCCGTTTTTTTTGTATTAAGCGGATTTTTGATTACCTATCTTTTGTTGGCCGAGATAGCAGCAAACGGGCGGGTATCGGTATTCAGGTTTTATACAAGGCGGGCACTCCGTATCTGGCCCCTGTATTTCCTGATCTTATTGGTCGTGTTTTTCGGGATACGAACCGCCATGTGGTTGTTGCACCTAAACTGGTCGCAATACGACATGCGGGCATGCTACTATTTTTTGTTTATCGGCAATTTTGATGTGCTGCGTATTTACCTTCAGCAGGGAACCGATCTTTTACCAAGTACCGTTACCTGGTCGGTGGCCATCGAAGAACAATTTTACCTGGTATGGCCCTTGTTGTTTGCCTTTATTCCGCCGCGCACCTATAAATTCATTTTTCCCTGTTTATTGCTGGTAGCCTATGTATTCCGCGCCTTTCATGCCGATCATATTGCAGTACTGAATTTTCATACCCTCAGTGTTTGTGGCGACCTGGCGATGGGTGGATGGGCAGCCTGGCTAAGTTTTACCAATAAAAAATTTGTGCAGCTATTCCACCAGCTCCCTAACCAGGGGCGGTGGGTAATATATACGGTAAGTTTGGTGCTGTTATACTTAGGGTCGTTTATAGAACATTCTTTCACGCAGGTGTTCGCCCGGTTGTTTCAAACACTATTTTTTGCCTGGGTGATACTCGATCAAAATTTTAGCGGGCAGCAGCAACTCAAATTATCCAACAATCGCCAGCTCACTTATTGGGGTAAATACACGTATGGTTTATACCTCTGGCACCCGGTAGTGTTACTGCTGCTTACGATGGTATTAACCCGTATATCCCACCTCGCCTTACAGGGTATTGGTATCTACCTGGTGATGGCGCCGGTAGGCCTGGTTGCCACCATGCTGGTTAGCTACTTAAGTTACCATTATGTAGAAGCTTATTTTTTAAAATGGAAAGAAAAATTTGCCATCATTAATAGCCCTCCGCTACGGTAACCCCGGGCTTTATGTTAAATCAATAGTAATGTTGATAATCCCTGCATAATATTTATGGCTGGCACAACGTTTGAAAGATGTTATCAAATTTTTTGTCAGGTATGAGCTACGCCCGTTTTTATCCGTTGTTCGCTTTTTTTTGTTTAGGGGCCATGACGGCTTTTGTACCTGTAAAAAAGAAAACCACCCGTGCCGTTTTGCCCGGCAGTGAAGATCAACACCGCCTGAAGCAACCTGCGGAAAATCCCTACTATATTATTGTCGACAAAAGCGACTACGAATTAAAAGTGTACGACGACGAGGGCTGGTATGCCACTTACCCCATTGTGTTTGGCAGCAGGGACCTGGGCGATAAAATGAAGGAGGGAGATAAAAAAACCCCCGATGGCCAGTATAAGGTGATCCAAAAGAAAATACATCCAAAATGGTCGTACGAGTTGTTGCTCGACTATCCAACACCGACCAATGTGCAGCGGTTTAATGAGCGCAAATTAAAGGGCCTGTTACCAAAAAATGCCCGTATTGGCAGCGGCATTGCCATCCATGCCACCCGCCCCGAGGAAGAATGGACCGTTGATAATTTTTATAACTGGACCGATGGCTGTGTGTCGGTAAAATATTCCGAAATGAAAGACCTTTATAGCTTTATACCAGTAGGCACACCGGTAACCATCCAACCCTAATTGTAGGGCCGGTAAAGTTTAAGTGCAATAGTGTTGGGTGTGCGGGCCTTCCGCTTCAATTCCTTACGCAGGTATCCCGTGATAGTAATCACTTCGTTTAATTATTCCTTGCCAGGAAGATAAAGCAGGCTTCCGTCCCCATAACTGAGAAAACGGAAATCATTGTCAAGGGCATATTGATACACCCGTTTCCAATCTTCCCCAATGGCGGCCGCTACCAATAATAATAAAGTGGATTGTGGTTGATGAAAATTGGTGACCAGGGCTTTCGGAAGTTGGTACTCATATCCCGGTGCAATCAATAATTGGGTATAGGTAACCAGGTGCTGGTGCCCCTGCCGTTGCATCCATTCCATCAATGCGGCAAGCGCAGTGGTTGCCCGCATCCTACTGCCGGCAAGCGGCGGTGCATATACTTCCCATTGTCCAATGGCAAGGTCGGCCAATAAAATGTTGGGGAACAAGGTCGTTTTCACGCCCATCCAGTAAAGGCTTTCCAGGGTGCGTAACGAAGTGGTGCCCACGGCAATAATACCCTTTTCAAGGTGGCGGAATATTTCTTCCAATGTTTGCAGCGATACGTCAATCCATTCCGAATGCATTTCATGGCCTGCCATCACCGCTGCCTTAACCGGTTTAAAAGTACCTGCCCCCACATGCAGGGTAACGTGGGCGCTGCCAATTCCTTTATCCCGAAGGGCATCAAAAATAGCGGGTGTAAAATGTAGCCCGGCAGTAGGGGCTGCCACAGATCCCTCATGCCGGGCGTAAATAGTTTGGTACCTGTTTTTATCCGCTTCCACCGCTTTGCGTTTTATATAAGGTGGCAACGGGGTATCGCCCATGCAGTCGATGATTTCTGCAAAACTTAACTGCGCTGGTTGCCAGGCCAGTTCCACCACGTAGGCATCAGGTAATTTTTCCACCAGGTGGGCCGCAAGTGTCACCGGTTGATTCCCGATGTTTCCTTTTTTTTGCAACCCGCCGGACTTCCATTTACCAGCGCCACCAATCATGCATTTCCATTGTAACTTTTCACGGGTGGCCATTACGGTACTAAATTCATGCGTAGTGCCATAGGGCTCCAAACAGAAGATTTCAATGATTCCCCCAGTCGGCTTTTGAAAAAGCAGCCGCGCTTGTATCACCTTTGTATTGTTGAATACCAACAGGCTGCCGGCGGGTAAAAAGGCAGCGATGTTGCGATAACGGTCTTCCCGGATATTGCCGGCTTTAAATACCAGCAATTTGGAATCATCCCTTTCCGGCAGGGGATGGGCAGCAATTCGCTCATTGGGTAACGTGTACG
>JBBQOJ010000303.1:0-4852 GCA_038330815.1 Chitinophagales bacterium
ATTTGCCTGGTACCCGGCACGATATTCTTTACGGGCTTTGTAGATTTCAGGTAAGCGAACATGGCGCGCATATCCTCATCAGTCATATTTTTTAAATTCTGCCACGGCATTGGAGGCAACAGGGATCGGCTTTCCTTCAAACCTTTGAACTTGCCCTCACGTAAAGCGGTGAAAAAATGCGCCTCGCTCCAATTACCCAAACCGGTGTCATCCGAAGTGACATTGGCGGCAAAAGTTACGCCCCATCGCCCGGCTGCACAAGTGAGGTCGGCATTCATCATCATTACGCCCTTTTTAATAAGGTTGCTGTCGTAGGCAGGAAAAGGCCGGTTGGCCGGATAGCCGGAGAAACGGAGCTCCATATCAATCTACGGGCCCTGTGGACCCATTTTTTTGGGAGAATGGCAATCATCACAGCCACCGATAGTAATTAGGTATTCGCCCCTTTTTACCAGGCTATACTTACTAACGGTTACGCCTGTGTGCGCTTTGCTGGCTGCAGTATCGCAGGACACAATAAGGGTGGTGATGGCCGCTGCCACCAGTGAAATTGTTAACAATGTGTTGCGCATAATTGAAAATTGTCTATGTTGATTGATGTAAAGGAAATTATTTCTCCATTATCACCCGGCAGTGCCGGGGATGCCGGTAAAATGTGGTTATTTTTCTTAAAGTTTGGGGAGGTTCTTGTTAAGTAGGGTTACCAGATGGATACTGTTTTTACAAGGGACTACAATGATAAAAAAAAAAGCAGGTGACTATTTATTTTATTTCAGCAAGCCATTGGGTAGCAAAAGCCCTGGCCATGGTGGTTATTTCCCGTCCTGCACGGAAGGCCTGTTTCCATTCGGTTGGCTTACCTTCAAAAGCACGATCGACAAATATTTTTTTACCATTGATTGTCTTTAACGCTGCATCAAAATGCACGTCTTCGGTGATCTTCAAAAATTTTTGCAGGCGTTCTTTAACAATGGGGGTAAAATTGGAAGGATACTGCTTTTCCCATCTTTGTAAACGGTCTTCGTGGTTTCTTACCGCTTGTACGTTGTCGTTTTTGTCCATTAGGGCCAGCGAGTGAAAATATTGATGCCTGGGGTCCTGGAATTCGTTCACCATCTTTTTCAGCATATCCAACATCGGTTGCAGGCTCTTTGTCATATGCGCATTCCTTTCCTTCATGGATTTTTCTAATTCGCGGATGGATTTCTCATTTTTTGCGATTTCTTCATTTTGTATTTCAGCGATGGTGCGTTCTATTTTAGCTTGCGGCTTTTCGGGCATGGCACTCTTGCGCCCGGCTTCATAATCCCTTTTAAACTGATCGCTATTAATATATTGCTTAGCCTGCACCAGCAACTCTTTTGCAATGGCGAGGCGGTTCCCGGCCATTATGTGGGTTGCATTTCGGGCATCGTAATGATAAAGATAGCCGCCGGTAAAGCTTCTGTAAATACCCTCCGTACCCTTGGCACGGTTTAAAACCAGGTGTTTCCAGATTTCATCGCCTAAGTGCTGCGTGGAAATGAAAGAAAGTAAAAATAAACTAACCATGGAAAGCACCAGCAGAACGATGCAAATACGGAGAAGTGCCACCAGGGAATTAAATGAAAACTGTTTCATGACTATTTGTTATTTGATTATTTAATAATTGATGACGATGATCCTGGCATTCAGCATCCCCGGAAAACCGGTATCCGGCTGGATGGTAGCGGTAGGTTCTGCGGGCGTTACCACGGCAGGTAATGTCGGCTGGTTTTCACCGGGCTGACAGGTAACCGAAGACTGTTGCAAGCCCGACACCACCAACATGGGCATTGCTGCAATTAGGAACGCTATCTTCAGTGTTTTGCTGATCTTTTTCATTATTTGTGAATTGATAATTGATGAATCAAAATTCGGGGTAAATAGTACCTTATAAAAGTGTCCGGTGAATGAGTTGCTGAAATGATTGCTTGAATTGGGAACGGGTGTACAACTGGTTCAGTCATATTATCCTGGATGCCGCTCCCTGTTTTGTACGGCAAGTTGCCATATTCGGCGAATGATTCCTTTACGAGGTGCCACCGGTGTGCTGATATTTCCTTTCGATGAACCCCTGTGTTCCTGTTTAACAAACTATGATAAGGCTGCACAATGGTTCGCAGTATTAGGGTGTAAAAAAGCCGGCATCAAAAAATCGTATCTTAACAATATTGGCAGCAAGTGTCTAGGGTGCCGGATGGGATGGGCCGGAAGCAACATTAATTGGGTACAGCAAGCCTTCTATCAACATCCGGAGATTTCCGGAGTGCAGGCCCACCCTCCCGCTATGCAATTGTATAAACAGGAAATGAACTGGTGTAACTTTTAAAACTTTAACGTACCGGTTTAGGCAGCGGGTAAAAAATCCTTCAGGGCATGGGAACTTTGGGAAGGTGCATACCCGGCTAATTTTAAAGCGTTTTGTGCCTGCAGCAAGTGACGATGGATGTGTGCACTGTTGAATAACAGTACATCTCCCAATTGCAGGCGGATGAACGGAGCAATGGAGATGGGTACCCTTGCAGTAGCCAGGTTTACGGTGGCACACCGGGTAAGCAGTTGTTCTAATTTTTCCTGCTGGCTGATAAATTCGGACAATACCAAAATAGGATTGAGCTGGGTAGGCGGACGGTGGGCCTTTGGCGCTTTCATTTTTGTTGAAGGCTTTGCCGGGGTACCCGGTAACATTAAGCTGTAAAAGTAGTTTCCCAGCCAACCACTTGAATAGTGCGCCCCGGCAATTGAGCCGTGTGCGCTATCAATGGCTTTCTCAATGGCCGGTAAATAATAACGGCCATAGCTGTTAAGGTGTTCAAGGCAACTTGCAGCGCTCCAACTACCAGGCGAAGGTGCAGCGTTTAAAATGGTAGCGGGGAGTTGTTGCCAGCCTGCAATGGCAATTTCAAGGTGTAGTTCTGACTGGGCATACAATTGATCCAGCAAATTGGAAGTTACATATTTCATGATCATCGTTTTTTGGTACTGCAAACATCCGAACTTACCCATGGTAAAATGTTGGCAAATACCAAGATTTTTAAAGTAGCCCAAAATAAATCAAGTAGTAACAGGTACAAAAATAGCGGGCTTTACTAACTGAGTTGAATCACCCACCGGCTTTCGTTATCATGCTGCCTAACGGCTATATCCTCACCCTGGCTAGTATTTTACTAAAATTGGTAGGATCAATACCGAGGTAGTTGGCAATGTATTTATGGGGTACCAGGTGCAGCAGGTGCGGACTGCGTTTCATTAATGTGGTAAATTTTTCTTCTGCCGAAAAACATTGCAGTTCAATCATCCTTTCCAACACGCCCTTAAAGGCAAGGTTGGTACCCAGCCGGATCATCCGCTCGATGGCATGATGCCGCTGCATTAATTCGTCGAGTTGCACAAAACTGGTTTTTAACATTTCGGAGGGCGTAAGCGTTTCTGCAAAAAAACGGGAAGGGGTTTGGGTTAAAAAACTGTCGGCCACACCGGCAAAGGAAGGCGTGTAGGTAAATACGATGGTAGCCTCCCTGTTTTGTTCGTCAAAATAATACACGCGCTGTACGCCCGCGGTTACAAAATAAAAATGGCGCGCTGTTTCACCGGCCCGGTTCAACAGTGTTTTTCGCTTAATTGTTTCAGGGGTCCAGATGGAAAGAAATTCCTCCAGCAGTTGCTCCTCTAAAGGATAAATGGCTTTTACAAATGCGGCTAGGGTAGCGTAAGCGTTGTTCATTAAAAACAATTTACCACAAATGTAAAACAGTGAAGTTAATTGAAGCACTAAAGCCAACGGAACGGGTGCATTTATAATTGTCGCTTATTATTTACACCAGGTGGGCGGTGGGGACACCGCCCACGGCTACTTCCCTGCCTGGTGTCCTCACCAGTCAGCGACAATTTTAATTAAACCCAACGGAACCTCCCGCAATGAATATACCCGGGTATAAAAAGCGATGGCCAGCACTATGTAAATAATGCCATTTGAACAAGTGCCGGTTTTACAATTTCACCAATTCCAGCAGGAAATTCTTTCTCAGCAAATAATCACCAGGCAATTAGTTTGCTATAGCTTTTTTTAAAACGCATTTGTTTTGGTAACGATGCTGCGGCAAGTACCTCCCTTACATAGGCAGCGCAAAGTTCGTTGGTGGCATACTCTTTAAATTCATTGCCCAGCGCTGCTACGTTTTTTTTATACATTGGGTCGTTAAACACTTCTCCTACCGCACTTTTTATTCTATCGGGGGTAGGTGTTTCCGTTTTTAAATTTATACCAAGACCGAAGTAACCGATTCTTGCATTGATTTCGTTTTTGCCCTCATGTACCCCAGCCAATACCAGCGGTAATTTATTTTCGATACCCAGCATTACGCCGCCATAGCCGCCATTGGTGATGTACACTTCCGCATACGGCATTGCCTGGTTAAATGGGATAAAATCAGCGATGATTAAATTGTCCTGGTGATACTGTTGCTGCAACTCCTTCGTTTGTGTGTATATAGCGATTGAAAAGTGTACCACATTGCGGTTGAAAAGTGTACCATTTTAATAGCAGATTAACCCGTCACTTTGCCGCCAACCAAAGAGACACAAATTCATGCTGGAAGTGGAAACAAATCATCAGATCATATTGCTTTATTTTAGGGAGGGTTTAAGCCTTCGAAAAATAGCAAAAAAATTAAAGATTCATCGGGATACCGTTAAGGCTCGAATTGATCAATATGAGCAATTCAAGGCCTCTCCCATAGGCAACCAGGATAAGCCTAAATCCTTATTAAATCAATATCTCAGGACAGGGTCGGTCTACGACGTTGCTAACAGGAAGAAGCGCAAACTTTCT
>JBBQOJ010000304.1:0-4830 GCA_038330815.1 Chitinophagales bacterium
GGGTTGATCAACAGGGAGGTGTTGTTTCCCAAAGCCAATATGCTTAAAAAACTGGAAACCTATGTTCCGGTATTGCAGGCGGGACGGGTACGCGATGCCTTATTTGAAGCAGGGGGCGGCCAGGTGGGCCAGTACAATGAATGTAGTTTTAATTCGGCCGGCGAAGGAACATTCAAAGGAAGTGACGAGACACATCCCTATGTTGGGAAGCCGGGAACGAGGCATACGGAACCCGAGGTTAAAATAGAACTGATTTTTCCGGCGGTGTTAGAGCGGAAATTGCACAAAGCCCTGCTGGCTGCCCATCCATATGAAGCCGTGGCCTGTAATTTTATTTCGCTCGACAATCGGTACCAGGAAATTGGCAGCGGCCTGGTAGGGTTGCTGGGGACACCCGTTACCGGGGAGGCATTTTTAGGGCAATTGCAAAAAGCATTTGGTACCAGGGTGATCAGGCATACGCCCCTGGTAAACAAGTTGGTTAGCAAAATTGCCCTTTGTGGTGGCTCGGGTAGCTTCCTGATAGGTGCCGCATTGGGGGCCGGAGCCGATTTCTATGTGACAGGCGATATTAAGTACCACGAATTTTTTGATGCCGATGGCAGGATGGTCATTGCTGATGTAGGGCACTGGGAAAGTGAGCAATTTACCGTGGATTTGCTATTTGATATTTTGAATAATAAATTCCCTACCTTTGCCGTCCAAAAATCAGCCGTTTCCACCAACCCGGTGAACTATTTTGCAGGTTAATTTTAGGGGGTGTCGAATAAGTAATTAAGATACCACCTGCCTGTAGGAGACGATTTGATGATAAAATCGAAAAAATTTCAAAATTAAAATATGGCCGCAGTAAAAGATTTCTCAGTGGAAGAAAAGTTAACAGCGCTTGTTAATCTGCAAAAGGTAGATTGTAAGCTTGATGAAATTCAAATTCTGAAAGGTGAACTACCCATTGAAGTAAAAGACCTGGAGGATGAAATAGAAGGTTTGCACGCAAGGCAAACCAGGGTAGAAGAAGAGATCAATGGAATGCAGGAATTCATCAACCAGAAAAAAGAATCAATAAAAGAAGCAGAAGCGCTGATAAAAAAGTACGAAAAACAAAGCGATAATGTAAAAAACAATCGTGAATTTGAAGCGATTAATAAGGAAATTGAGATGCAAACCCTGGAGGTAAAACTTTGTGAGAAGCATATCAAGGATGCAACCGAGGAGATTGGGGAGAAAGCCCGCCAGTTGGAATCTGCCAAAAAGGCCGTATCGGTGAAGGAAAATAACCTGTCAGGAAAAAAAGGGGAACTGGAAAAAATTATCAGCGAAACGGAAATTGAGGAAAAGCAATACAATCAACAGGCATCAGAAGCCAGGAGCCATGTAGATGAGCGCTTGATTTTGAGTTACGACCGTATCCGAAAAAATTACCGTAATGGCCTTGCCGTGGTACCGGTGGAGCGGGATAGTTGTGGTGGTTGCTTTCATGCCATCCCTCCCCAGAAACAAAGCGAGATAAAGCTGCGTAAGAAAGTAATTGTATGCGAAAACTGCGGCCGCATTTTAGTGGATACCGACCTGAATGACAGTATTGTAATCAATTAAGCTAACGAGTATATCTTATAAAAAGCACTTCCGGTGGAGGTGCTTTTTTATTATCGCCCTGTGGTGTAAAATTTAATGCGTGTTGCGGGTGCAGCAGTGCAGAAAAACCACTAATTTGCCTGCCTATTATGCTCCAACAACTTCACATTCAAAATTATGCGATCATAGATGAGATCGCAGTTGATTTTTCCCAGGGACTAAATATTATTACAGGTGAAACCGGTGCGGGTAAAAGTATTTTAATGGGTGCGCTGAGCCTCATATTAGGGGAGCGTGCCGAAAGCAATACGCTCATGAATAAGGAGAAAAAATGTGTGGTGGAAGGTTACTTTGGGCCTATCGTCAACAAACAGGTACGTGCGTTTTTGAAGGCGCATGAACTTGACCTGGAAGAAGAATTGGTTGTGAGGAGGGAGATTGCGGTAACAGGAAAATCGCGGGCATTTATCAATGACACGCCCGTAAACCTGCAACAGTTAAAAGCGCTAAGTTCGATGTTGGTAGACCTCCACCAGCAGTTTGATACACTTGAATTGGGGGATAACGATTTTCAGCGGGAGGTGATTGATGCACTTGCCGGGAACAACGATTTGTTGCAGGAATACCATATTGCCTATACCGCCTACACCAAAACCAAAAAAGAACTGGAGGCATTGGAGTTGCAACAGCAGACTGCCAATACCACCCTTGGTTACAATCAATATTTATTTGATGAATTGGAAGAAGCGGGCTTTAAGGAAAATGAGCTGGAAGAACTGGATGCAGAAAATAAACTGTTAAGCAACGCTGAAAACATCAAGCAACAACTGGGTGCTATTTATTTTGAATTAAAAGACTGCGAACTACCCATTGTGCAACAGGTAAAATCATTGAGCAATAAACTGTACTCCCTGCAGGAATTTCACCCGGGTATTGAAGAACTTACCAGGCGGTTTAGAAGTGCCCAGGCCGAGCTACAGGATATTGCCGACGAGTTGGAACGGATAGACGAAGGCGTGCAATACAATGCAGAAAGGATACAATGGGTAAACGACCGTTTGTCGCTGGGGTACGGTTTACAGAAAAAACATGGCGTTAGTACCACCAATGAATTAATGGAAATTAAAGAATCCCTCCAGGCGAAGCTCAACGAAATCCTGAGTTTCGACGAAGCCATTGGTCACATGGCGAAGGAATTACAAGGCTTATTGTACCATTGCAATACACTGGCCGGAAATATATCCACCAATCGACACAATGCTTCCCCTTCGTTTACTCAAAAAGTAAACAACCTGCTGGCACAGGTGGGCATGCCCAATGCGCAGGTTAAAGTGCAGTTGACGGCTACCGGCTTACATGCCAACGGAACGGATGACATTGAATTGTTGTTCGATGCCAACAAGAGCGAACGATTTGAGCCTTTGCGCAAAGTTGCGAGCGGCGGAGAATTGAGCAGGATCATGTTATGCATAAAATCACTCGTTGCGAAAAAATTGCAATTACCTACGCTGATATTTGATGAAATTGATACCGGCATTAGCGGGGAAGCGGCTAAACAGGTGGGCGTAATTATGAAGGACCTATCCCGCTCACACCAACTGATAGCTATTACCCACCAACCGCAAATTGCCGCCAGGGCAGCGGCTCATTATTTTGTGTTTAAGGCAACTATTGATCAAAAAATTACCACCGGGATACGTTTGCTTAGTAGCGAGGAACGGATTACCACTATTGCACAAATGTTAAGCGGCGAAAAACCAACGGCAGCTGCATTGGCCAATGCCCGAGAGATGGTGACGGGATAATACGGCTGGCAGGAAATAACCAGGAAAGCAAGCACAATAAGATGCGTTTCTCATAATTATTTGTGTAACAATTTTTTCTTTAGAAGATAAGAATGCTATTTTTACCACTCAAAAAAAACAAGATGCCATATAATTTATTGAAAGGAAAGAAGGGAATTATTTTTGGTGCACTGGATGAAAAATCCATTGCATGGAAAACTGCCATCCGTTGCCACGAAGAAGGCGCCGACCTCGTTTTAACCAATGCCCCGGTGGCAATGCGCATGGGCGAAATAAATAAGTTGGCAACGTTGGTGAATGCACCTGTTATTCCATGTGATGTAAGCAGTAATGAAGATGTGCTCAACCTTATCACCAAAACCATGGAACATTTTGGCGGCGGGGTGGATTTTATCCTTCATTCCATTGGCATGAGTTTGAATGTACGGAAGGGGAAACATTATACCGACATCGATTATGGATTCAATGCTAAAACACTGGACATATCTGCCATGAGCCTTCACCGTGTGCTGGCCACTGCTATGAAGCTGGATGCGATTAATGAGTGGGGCAGCGTGGTCGCATTAACCTATATTGCCGCGCAACGGGTATTCCCTGATTATAATGAAATGGCAGACGCCAAGTCGCTGCTGGAGAGTGTATCCCGTAGTTTTGGATATCATTACGCGGTAAAAAAACACGTAAGGGTGAATACCATTTCACAATCACCTACCCGCACCACCGCCGGAAGCGGGGTAAAGGGTTTTGAAGGGTTTATTAATTATGCAGAAAAAATGAGTCCGCTTGGCAACGCCAGTTCGGAAGATTGTGCCAATTATTGTGTTACCCTTTTCAGCGATCTTACGAAAATGGTAACCATGCAAAATCTTTTTCACGATGGCGGCTTTTCCTTTACCGGTGTAACCTTGCCCGTTATTGAGCAAATGGAGAAGTAACCAGTTGTAAAGGATCAACTTTTTCGCGGGTCTTTTTTATGTGGTTAATTGATGAGGTAATACGCAGGGTCGCGTGAGGGATTGAAGCGCAAAGCCCGTATGCCGATTCATCGGCAGCGGACTTGGAGCGGAAAGCCCGGCCCCCCGATGAAATCGGGGGGCACGCCCAAAAAATCATGTTATGTTGCCCCGGCAGGAACACGTCAAATGCTATTGCCCGGAGTTTCGATATTTATTCCACGCCTATAATTTTATGTATGGATTGGTTAGAATTTGTGGGCCTTTCAGGCTCCGTGTTAAGCAGCCTCACTTTTATGCCGCAGGTATATCAAACATGGAAGACAAGGAGTGTGGGAGACCTTAACCTGACGATGATGACCATCGTATTTTTAAGTACCGTTATTTGGTTGGTGTATGGGGTAGGTAAGGAGTTATTGCCGGTGATTATCTGCAACGGAATTATATGTTTCCTATCGCTGCTGTTAATTTATTTTAAACTAACCTTTGGAAAGCAT
>JBBQOJ010000305.1:0-4830 GCA_038330815.1 Chitinophagales bacterium
ACGATGAAAAAGTGACACTGCAAAGTAAGCCTGCCATGATCAGGGTAAAACCTTTGCCCGAAACAGACAAGCCGGCATCTTTCAAAGGCGCGGTAGGAAATTTTACCATACAGTCAAGTGTTGATCAAGCAAGTTTTACCACCAATGATGCAGCGCGGCTTTCCGTGGCAATAACGGGGGAAGGCAATATGTCGATGATTATTGCACCCGACCTGGAATGGCCGGCAGGCATTGAGCCCTTTGAATCCCGGGCCTGGGAGCAGGTGAACAAACTAACGGTGCCGGTTAGTGGCACAAAGTATTTTGATTATCCTTTTACGGTAGCCGATAGTGGCACCTACCAGTTGCAGCCCATTCATTTTAGTTATTTCGACATTGCTACCGGCCGTTATAAAAAGGTTAGCAGCCAGCCTTTGACCATCGTGGTAACTAAAGGCACAGGCCATTCATCTGCTGGCATAGAAGCCTTGCCTGCCACCATCGGCAAAGGCCAGTTCCAGGATACATTGTTTACCAATCGATGGCTAATTGCAATCCCAATAGCGGTACTGATCATTACGGGATTATTTATCTGGCTGATGAGAGACAGGAGAAAGCAGTTGCCCGTTGTTTCCAGTGTAGCTGATTCATTGCCAGCACCCGTTTCCCATTTGCCCGAACAAAAAACCAGGCCTTCAGTAAACCCCCTTCACTTAACGGAAGAAAAACTGGCCAGCGATGATAGCAATGGTTTCTATGAAGTAATGAATGTGGAGCTAAAGAAATTTCTCGCAGAGCATTTCGATATTCCGCTGGCCACCATCGATAAAAACAGTATTATGCAAAAAGCGGATGCGATGGGTTTACCGGTGCACACCATGCTGCAATTGCAGGAATTACTGGATGGTATTGAATGGCAATTATACACGCCGTTTGCAGCGGAAGATAAACGGCAGGATTTATTTACCAGGGCTAAAACGATGGTGCAGGTACTTGCGCTGGTTAGTCCGTAAATTTGTAGCCAATACCCCTAACCGAATGGAAATATTCGGGGTTGCGACTATCCTCTTCAAAATACTTGCGAAAGCTTAAAATAAAATTATCAATGGTGCGGGTAGTTGGATAAACATTGTATCCCCATACCGCCTGCAATATTTTTTCACGTGTTACTACTTCATTTTTATTTTCGATCAATAGTTTCAACAACATGATCTCTTTTTTGGTAAGGGTAACTTTCACCCCGTCTTTGGTAACGCATTCCAGGGCGTTGAAGTCAACTTGGTTTTTACCAAAGCGGTACAACTGTTCCAATGGCTTTCGGGCAGCCAGGCGATGGCTTTTATCCACCAGTTTATGTACCCGCAGCAATAATTCTTCAAGGTTAAAGGGTTTGGTCAGGTAATCATCAGCGCCTTTTTTCAACCCGAGCACCCGGTCGGCGCTGCTATTGCGGGCGCTTAAAATAAGAATGGGGATATCGTTATTCTGCAGGCGGATACTTTCGCATACGCTGATGCCATCCAACTCAGGCAACATCACATCGAGGATCATCAGGTCGAAGTGCTCTTTTTCTACCGCCTTCAAGGCTTCCGTTCCATCGTAGGCGCTGGTTACTTCATAATCCTCCAGTTCGAGATTTAGCTTCAGGGCCTCCTGCAGGTTTTCTTCATCCTCCACCAATAATATAGAAATTTTTTTTGTCATAATATTTTCGATGGTATAGTAACCAGCCACCGTATAGCACAGTAATGACCAGGCCAATTACCAGCTTTGTTTATTCACTGTTTACGTGCTGTAGTTTGAATTCAATGGTAAAAATACTTCCGGACGGCTGATTGTCATTAACAAATATGGCGGCATGGTGTTGTGCCGCTATTTTTTTTGTAAGAAACAAACCCAGCCCTGTTCCCCTTGCCTCACGGGTGGCTTTATTTCCAATGCGGTAAAATTTGTTGAATATTTTTTTCTTTTCCAGCGGATGGATGCCCTTACCTTCATCTTTTACCACCAGGGTAACCAATTGTTGTTGCTGGTTTAGAACAATAGTGACGGGCGATTCTTTTGGAGCGTATTTGATGGCATTGTCTACCAGGTTATTCACTGCCATTTGTAACATCAACAGGTCGCCATGCAAAAAGATGCCGGCTTCCACCTGTTTAATTAAATGGTGTTGCGGGTAGCGGGTGATAAAATCATCCACACATTCTTCCACCACATTGGATAAGTCAATTTCCTCCGTGGTAAATACATGGCCGCCAGCTTCCATTTGCGATGCCAGCAGCATATTATTGCAAAGGGCATTTAGCCGGTTGGCCTCCTGGATGGTATTTCGGATGAGCCGTTGTTGCTGGCTTTCCTCCAGCTTCCGTTTTTGAAGTGTTTCGAGGTTTAACTTGGTGATGGCGATGGGCGTTTTTAATTCGTGGGTTACTGCCATCATAAAGTGCTGTTGTTCTTGCCCCGATTTGAATTGGCGCCTTACAACACGGTAAATAAATACAGCACCGGCAATGATCAGTAGCAGGAATATAGCCCCTTCACCAAGGTACTGGGCTGTTTTCCTTTTTTTGATATCGGCAATGGCAGCCAGTTTGCCCTGGTTAGCGGTATCACCTGGAACCAGTTGTGCAATTTCATATTCAGCCATTAACCGGTTCTGTTGGTTGAGTGCAATAAACCACCATACAAGGGCAGCCACTATATAGGCAAGAAAGATCCAGTACACCAGGAAAATAAACCGCAATCTCTTTGTTCTGTATAGCGTGAAAGGCATTTTTTTAAAATAACTGGTGAACACCTGCCTGTTAAATTACAGGGTAATGACCTTTCCTATTTCCATAATCGAGATATCTATTGCAGCAGGAAGGTTGGCAACCTTATTAAACAACCAGTAAGGTATAATGTTGTACTGCATGGTTTTACTAAACTACCCTTGTAATCAGCCGTTATTCCAACTTAACACGCACTATGGTTTAACAAGAGGGTATAAGTGGCAACCTATCCTATTGTTCAATAACTACTGCAATTTTTCAACCCTCACCCCGATGCTTACCATTGCCGGAAGGGGATTTTCTCTCATTACCTGCTCCACAGTAAATGTATAAGTTCCTGTTTTATTAAACTTAAAGGGGCCACGGGTGATTGATTTTCGCAGTTCCCATATATCATCCATACCGGTACCTTCCCAGCCGTTGGCATCGTTGCCCAGTTGAAGATCAAACCGCTGGTAACGCATGGTATCGGCTGGCGACCGGGTACCTACATTCAGCCAGATATTATTGTAGCGGTAGGCATCTGTATGCCGCAAAACAATATATAAATTATAAAGAGAAGTGGTATCGTTGATGGTGAAATTGAATTCCGGCTTAAAATTGTAGTGCCAGCGGTGATCCGGGATGTCGTTGTTTTTTTCAAAGACTTCGATGGTAGTACATCCGGGCAGGCAAAAAGTTAGCACCAATGCTGTGATAATAAATAATGAAAAAGACGTTCGCTTCACTAAAAAATTTTTACAAAAATAACTACAGTTTTTAAATTAGGGCGAGATAACAACAGGCGATATCAATGCTGCTTTTAAACGGATCGCAAACAACCCACCCGGTTTGCAGGCTGGTACCTGCTATAGGATACTTACCCTGGTAAAAAAAACGACTGACAGCTACAATACATTCAACACCTGCTCCTTTGCTTTCTCCAATTCATCCTTCATGGTTACCACACATTTTTGAATGTCGGCGTCGTACGCTTTGCTACCAGTGGTATTAATTTCACGGCCGATTTCCTGTATAATGAAAGAAAGTTTTTTACCCTTGGCTTCATCGATATTGGAAAGCAGTGACCTGAAATAATCACAGTGTTTTTTTAACCGCACCTGCACTTCATGAATATCAATTTTTTCGATATAATAAATCAGTTCCTGCTCCAGCCGGTTGCCATCATAGTTTTCCTTGCCTACATGTTGTTCGAGTAATTGTACAATCTCCTCCCGGATGCGTTTCATACGGTTGGGCTCCAGCTTAACGATTGCTTCTTCCTGAGCGTTGATGTTATTGATCCTTTTGATGAGATCGGCTTCCAAACTGGCTCCTTCTTCCAAACGATGCTTATTCAATTCGCCCAATGCCACCAGTAACACTTTCTTAAACTCTTCAAAATCGTTATCGTTCAATACATCGTTGGTAGGCGTGACTACTTCGGGCAAACGTAGTAAGGCACTTAAAACAGAATTGGTATCTATATTCAATTCACCGGCAAGTGATGCTATCTGGTGGTAATAGGCTTTAATAAGATCGGTATTGATATTAACGGGTTTGGAAGTGCCATTTTGTTTAATGGTAATCATACAGTCGATGGTACCTCTTACCAGCTGTTCCTGTAAAATACTCCTGATGTCAAATTCATACGGTCTTAGCAAGGGGGGTAACCTGAGTTGCATTTCAAACTGTTTGCCATTGAGCGCCTTTATTTCTACAAGAAAAGTTTTGTCATTCACAGTCTGTTCGGCCCTTCCGAAACCGGTCATGGATCTTAGCATTATGGAGATATTAAAGTGGTAAAGAAAATCAATAATTATTACAAGGTAGAGGAAAAAATATCAATTGCCGGCTTTATGCAGGTCATTTCTATTGGGAAACAAATAATGCAGCAATTCGCCCCTGGTAAGTAGCCGCATTTCACCGGGCTGCAGGCCCTCAATGGTACATTTTTCGATGCGGAACCGAATCAGCCGAAGGGTGGGAAAACCCACGGCCGCGGTCATCTTTCTTACCTGCCTGTTTTTACCTTCGGTCAACGTCATCTTCAGCCAACTGGTAGGAATGTTTTTGCGAACCCGGATCGGTGGATTCCGTT
>JBBQOJ010000306.1:0-4821 GCA_038330815.1 Chitinophagales bacterium
ATTGAAAGATGTGACCATTAAACATGGCGGACAGTATTTTTCCAGCGCGGTAGGGGAGGTAAACGTGGTAAATAAAATGAAGGAGGTAAATGCAGTGATTGGTGGCGAAGGCAATGGCGGGATTATATTGCCCGACCTACATTTTGGAAGAGATGCGTTGATCGGGATTGCCTTGTTTTTAACTCACCTGGCCAAAACAAAAAAAACAGCCAAACAACTACGCAACTCTTTTCCAGACTACTTCATTAGTAAAAACAAAATAAAACTGGAGCAGGGCGTAGATGTGCAGGCGGTTTTTGATAAAATCAAAGACAAATACAAGCACCAGCCAATTAATGTGGAGGATGGTTTAAAGATTGAATTTGATACCGACTGGGTGCACCTGCGTACCAGCAACACCGAGCCAATTATCCGTATTTACGCAGAAAGCAATTTTGCAACAACGGCAGATAATATTGCAAAGCGATTGATGAAGGATATTAGCGAAGTGATGTAGTACTAAAAACAGATGCCATCACCTACTCTCAGCATTTTTTTTATCACAGCCATAACAGCAATAACTGGTTTATAAATAAAAAAATTACCCATTGCCTGGATGGGTTTACCATGGATAGAATATATTTCGACAATGCAGCAACAACAGCACTCGATCCAATAGTGCTGGAGGCAATGATGCCCTACTTTAGCGATAAATTTGGCAATCCCTCTTCTATTTATTCTTATGGCAGGGAAACCAGGATGGCGGTGGAGCAGGCAAGGAAAACGGTGGCTAAAATACTAAATGCCCACCCAGCAGAAATCTTTTTTACCAGCGGTGGAACCGAAAGCAGCAATACCGCTATATTTTGTGCAGTTCGCGACCTTGGATGTAAGCATATCATCACTTCGGCTATTGAACATCACGCAGTGTCTCATACTGTGTTGTATTTAAATACAGCAGACCAGGCCCAGGTAAGTTATGTGAAATTACTACCCGATGGACACATAGATTTAAACGACCTTGAGCAATTGCTGTCTACCTCTCAAGAAAAATGTTTGGTAACCCTGATGCATGCCAATAACGAAATCGGTAATATACTTAATATGAACGCGGTGGGTGAGCTATGTAAAAAATACAATGCGCTGTTTCACAGCGATACGGTGCAAACCGTGGGTCATTTTCCATTCGATTTAAGAAATACCCCCGTGCATTTTATTACTGGTTCGGCTCATAAATTTCATGGGCCAAAGGGTATTGGCATCCTGTACATTAATGAGAATGTGCGGATCAAGCCATTTATTCATGGGGGCGGACAGGAACGAAATATGCGGGCGGGAACAGAAAATATTTATGGTATCGTTGGTATTGCGAAAGCACTGGAAATTGCCACGGCCTCTTTTGAAGCCGAAAGTGCCTACATCGGTTCATTGAAAAAATATATGTACCGTGAAGTTCAAAAGCATATTCCGGTGGCTGGCTTCAATGGTGATGTTTTGGGAAATAGCCTTTATACAGTATTAAGCATCAATTTCCCGAAATCAGAAAAATCAGAAATGCTGCTATTCAACCTTGACATTAATAATGTTTGCGCAAGCGGGGGAAGTGCCTGCACTTCTGGTGTTGAACAGGGAAGCCATGTGGTCCGCGCCATCAACAACGATCCCAACCGGATCACTGTTCGTTTTAGTTTTAGCAAATACAATACCACGGCCGAAATCGATGAAGTCATCGTCCAGTTAAACAAGGCCCTGTAATACTTATCAAAAATTAACTTCAAGGCCCTATACCGCTGCTTTTGTAAGGTTAAACCCCGCTGCCAATAATTTAAATGAAGCAAGCCGGTCTGCTACTGTACCTGTCATGGTAGTTACCATAATTTCATCGATATCAAATTCCGCGGCCAACTGTTGCAATTGTAGTTTAACCGAAGTCTGGGTACCCGAAACTACCCTGCCGCTATAACTGGCGATCCTATCCAGCTCTGAAGCTGAAAATTCGTAGGCGCTGATTGATTCATAATTGCCGGGTTTGTCGAAATTACCCTTGTCAAATTGTAGCAGTCGGTAGTCCATCAGTTTGCGCATTTCCACAGCCTTCTCTTCCGTTTCCCCGCACATTACCCAAATTGCCATTATTATTTTTGGTAAAGGAAATTGATCGGAAGGAACAAATTGATTACGGTAAGCAGTGGCCATTGCCGGGCTGGCCTGTCCGTTTATGAAACGAGCTATTACCAGCCCCATGCCATGCTCGGCCGCTATTTTACTACTGCCGCCGCTGCTGCTCAATATCCATTGGTGTGGAATGCTATCGGCCTGTGGAATGGCCAGGAGGCTTCCATGACGGGTGGCGGCCGTATCATTGAAAAAATGTTGCAGGTGTTCCAATTGGGTAATATAGCTTTCTTCACTAAACGTATTGGAAGGATTTAGCATTGAGGCCGTAAGGCGGTCGCCGCCCGGTGCACGCCCCATCCCCAGGTCAATTCTGCCGGGATAAAGTACCTCTAACATTCTGAAATTTTCGGCCACACTTAAGGCACTATGATTGGGCAACATGATGCCCCCCGAGCCAATTCGGATTTCATTGGTAGCTTCTGCCAATTTTACCATTAACACTGCCGGGGTTGATCCGGCGATGGAGGGGGCATTGTGGTGTTCCGATATCCAAAACCGATGGTACCCAAGTTCTTCGGCAAGTTGGGCGGTGGCAATGGTTTCATGTATGGCGTCTGCGGCGCTAAAGCCTGCCCTCACTATTGATTGATCCAGTATACTTAATTTTATTTTTCTTACCATTCTTTATATTGGTTTGGCCGGTTACCGGGCCGTTATTGCACAATTACTGCACCTTGTGGTTGCGATAATCAGGCCATTGTTCCGTCTGCTGTTAATTTGTCCTGCGAGATAATGATAGTAACATTTGTGATGAAATTCTTCTGCCTTCGCAGAAACAGGTTGCAAGAGATATGGTTCAACCTAACGGTGTAGGAATAATAGGAATGGCATGTCAACGCCACACCACCTTATCGTACATCAATCACTTCGCAAATTCCATTCTCACCGGCAACTATTTTACTTTGTTGGATAGCCGCATCCCGCAATTTATCCAGTTCTTCCTTATTGGTAAAAAAACAGCCGGGGGAGGTTTTCTCAGCGTTACACGGTACCGTTAGTTGATAATAATAAACAGTGGCGGTAGCATCCCGCTCATATTTTTCCACATCATTTACAGCGATTCTATAACGTTCCCGTAAATAAATTTCAAACCATTTCGAAATAGCGTAGTTAAAATACCTTACCGAATAGGGCGTAATTGCAGTGTCCATCCCATCTGTGTAGGGATAAAAATTGAGCCTGTCCAGTTCAATAACCGGGCTGTAATACACCCTGTCGCCGTTGGGGTCTTTGTCGCCGCAGCGCAGGTAAAGCACCGCGTAACCAAATTTTTTTTGGGAAAAGATACAAAGGGAACCAAATAGGGAAAAAGCCACCAGGCAGAAGAAGTACTTACTCATCATGCAATAATTTACACGTTAAAAAAGGGGTGCTTCTACATCCATATTAAACTTCTAAGCGCGGCATTACCTAACCATTAACCGCCTTAAAAGTAATAAAAGGGGGAAGATGGTTCAGGAAGAAAGTTGTAAAAGAAGATATCGGTGGATGAGTGGTATAACGGGTTTAGTGATACCCCAGTTTTTCTGTTAACATGGCTGGCAGGGCCGGCAGTTTCCTGCGGTCTACCAGGAAGCTGTTGAGTTGGGCCACTTCTTTAAAAATGCGGTGTTTGTCCATGGCACCTTTAAGATAGCCGGCACCACTACTGCCCCCGGTGCCAATACGGGTACCGATCATCCGCTGCACCATATTGATATGCCGGTAACGCCAGTTGCCTAACTGGTTATCTATTTCCAATAGTGTATCCAGCAATTGAAAGGGTAACTCCAGCATGGGGTAACCGCGGTATATGAAAATGAACAATGCCGAGCGGCAGGCTTTTGCACTTAGTAAACGGTCGCCAGGTGCTATACTGTCATCAAATATTTGTTTAAAAAATACTTCATTGGTTTTTTCTGCATCGGCCAAACTGTTAACGTAAATAAATTCATAATCATTCCAGAAAACCGGTGATTGATAGTTACCCGAACGGGGCTCGTAATCTGCCCAGAAAGATGGGTCGTTGATAAAAGGCATACGCTCAAGCCAGGTATTGATTAAATCTATTACGGATTCAGTTTTTTCAGCTGCTTTTATAAGCGCTACTTCTTGTTCGTTTAACTGTGAGGTATAATATTCCTGGCCATAACGATGCTCAAATTTCAGTCCCAGTTTGGCTTCCAGTTTTTTAAATTGCCAGCTTTGAAACCCGGAGGCAGGGCGCAGCATGTCCCTGAAATCAAGGAAATCCATCGGTGTCATCGTTTCCATGATATCCACCTGTTGCACCAGTACACTTAATATTACTGTTACTCTTTTCAATCGATGAATGATGGTTTGCAACTCCGCAGAATTATCATTTAAGGTTGGGCGCTTCATAATTTCCAACACCGAATCTATTTCAAATTGTATTTGTTTAAACCATAATTCATAGGCCTGGTGAATGATAATAAATAGCATTTCATCATGGGCGGGCAGTTGGCCTTCCTTACAACTTTCGGGATGCTGGGCATTTAAAATGGTTTCCAGTTGAAGGTAGTCGCCGTAGTAAACCGGTGGTTTGTCCATATAATTATTTATCGTTCAAACTTACGGAATTCGCTTTCGCCGCTACACATTTTCTTCAATTGCCGGATGGCCTGGTTTAAAATATTACTTAACCTGTCAACGGATTAATATGGT
>JBBQOJ010000307.1:0-4818 GCA_038330815.1 Chitinophagales bacterium
TTAGCTACCAGGTTCTAGACGTACGGAATGATTTTATATCCGGGGCTGAAGAAAATCCCCATTTTATTTTATCGGCCAACGAACTGCATTACCCTTTTGAAGACGATTGTTTCGACATCGTATTTTCCGACCAGGTGTTACCCTATGTTGGTTCGTTTTGGCTATGGTACGATGAGCTAAAACGTATTACCAAACCGGGCGGATACATTGTAACCATTACCGCCTATAGTTATCCCATTTGCCCAAGTCCGCTTGATTACTGGCGGGTACATGCGGAAGGCATAAAGGAGTTGAATCAGCAAGGCAACCTGGAAACCATTCTTTGTAAAACCGAATCGCTCGAACTGGCGGAGTATGGCATTCCACAAAAAACAGGTTATTATTTTGCCGGAGCCTCTATTAAAGATCCCAATGGTGGCCGGGAAGTGTTAAGGGCCAATTTAATAAAGCGCAACTGGAACAGGATAGTAGGTATTATCCCCAAACTGCGGGCCCTATTGTTAAACCCGGTGCAGGTTTCGTTCGATACCATCACCATTGCGAGGGTAAAACAAAGCCAGGCCAACCCCTGATGTTTATATTCCACTTTACAATGTAACCCCCTTTAAATTATCGACTGCTGAAAATTTTCTTTTGTTTAAAATCATTTTTACCGCACCAGGTGGCCGGCACAGAAATTTATGTAGCGGCATTGGCAAAGGGAATAATGCAGTCTGGATACCAGGTGAGCATTGTCAAGCCCAATTACAAGGAAACAGGTTATACCAGTTATACCTATGATGGAATACCCGTATTGGAATATCCTGAATCACCCGTGAATAACAGGGCACTGCAAACCGGCAGGCAGTTCCCGGAGGGCATTGCAGCCTTTGAAAAATTGCTGGAAGAGGAACGACCCCATATCCTGCATTTCCAGGAGTTAAGTGGCAGCAATGGCGTCACTATCGAACATGTGCGTATTGCAGTAAAATTAAACATCCGGCTGTATTTTACCTTTCACCTGATTAGCTATGTGTGCAGTACCAGCACGCTGCTTTACAAGAATAAGTACCCCTGCAACGGCGTCATCCATATTAATAAGTGTTCCGTTTGCAATTTGTCGCAAAAAGGTTTGCCCGATTTTATAGCGGAAGCAGCAGGCAGGGCAGGCTGGTTGATCAATGCAATGGGGATTAACCTCACCGGACAAAACAGTAGTATCACCAACCTCCTTAGTTATGCCCGCTATATCAAAATGCATCAAAATAAATTACATGAATTGGTAGCGCTGTGCGAAAAAGTATTTGTATTGAACAACTGGTTCAGGGATATATTAGTGAAGAATGGCCTGCCCGCAAAAAACATCACCGTATTGTCCAGGGCAATGCCAGGGGAGGCGGGCAATAAAACGCTGGTGGAGCGCCCAGCTGCGGCTACAACGGCGGTACGCCTGGTATACATGGGACGTATCTGTAAAGTTAAAGGGCTTGATATATTGCTCAGCGCTTTCACCGGGATCAATGCACCTGGTGTAAGCCTGGATATTTATGGAATGGTAACAGAGGAAAGTTTTCACCAGGAATGCCTGGCGCTGGCAAATAATAATCCGCGGGTACAATGGAAGGGTATTGCTCCACCCAATAAGGTGGTAGCGCTGCTACAGCATTACGATTTGCTGGTATTTCCTTCCATTGTGCAGGAAATGTCGCCCCTGGTAACCATGGAGGCAGCCATGGCCGGTGTGCCGGTACTGGCGCCTGCGATGTATGCCAATGTGGAGGCAATCAGCGACGGGGAAAATGGTTGGTTGTATCCGGCCAATACAACCAGGGCATTAAAAAATAAACTTTCATGGCTTTTGGGCAATGTGCCGCTGATAATGGAAGCAAAAAAAAATATACGTCCCGTACTCCCTTTCGATGTGGTGGTACAGGAACATCTTGCCATTTACAATGTGAACGCAGGTACCAGGTAAGGCGAAAGGAACGAAAGCTGCCGGCATTAAATTTTTCAACAGAGGTAGCGTAGCGGATATTTTTTTTAACGTTAAAATCACCGTTTTCAGTAAAACATGCGGGTATTATTTATCTCCACCCACAATTTCGCTACCAATCCCCGGCTGGTAAAGGAAATTGAACTGGCCATTGCTTTGCAATACGAGGTGACAGTAGTATGCTTCGAATTTGGAAAATGGAGTAAGCAACTGAACGACGCCATTTACCAGCGACTTAAAGATAACATACATTATTATCCACTGGCAGGTGACCGGTCTGCTGGCTGGGCCTGGCTGGCAAGCAGTTTACTTGGTAAAATGGCGCCACCCGTATTAAAGTTGTTTCCCCGGTCCACTTTTTTTCAATCGGTTTTCAGCAACAAACGCAGCTGGTTATTGCTTCGAAAGCTTCACCGGGTAACCACACCTGTTGACCTGGTAGTGGCGCACAATGCCGGCAGCTTTTACCCGGCGATGCGCTTCGCCCTGCAACGAAATATTCCTTACGGCATCGACCTCGAAGATTATCATCCCGGGGAAGGTACCGGTGCTGCCTATGCGCAGTATGTAAAGGCACTTTTAAAAAGTGTATTGCCAGGGTCAGCCTACCTGTCTGCAGCCGCTCCCCTTATTTTGAGCCATTCCCTGGCCGGCCTGCCCGCTTTTACCGGCTTCAAAAGGGTGGTATTAAATTATTTTCCTGCGAAAGAGTTTTTGGCGCCAAAGCCACCGAAACCGGGCAGGTTGAAAATGGTGTGGTTCTCGCAACAGGTATCGCATGGGCGGGGGCTGGAGCAAGTGGTACCATGGATTGTGCAGCATAGCGCCGACATGGAACTTCACTTGTTTGGTAATATGAATGAAGCCTTCTACAATGAGTGGCTTATTGACCGGGATAATATTTTTGTACACGGTGCATTGCCCCAGGTAGCACTGAATGCCGCACTGGCGGAATATGATGTTGGTTTGGCGATCGAAAACAACACGTCCAACCTCAACCGCGAGTTATGCCTCACCAATAAATTGTTATCGTACTTCCAGGCAGGTCTATATGTTTTTTGTTCGGCTACCAAAGCGCAGGAGGCTTTTGTAAAGGATCATCCCGGGCATGGGGTTATTACCAAACTGGAGGCGCCTTCGCTGGCGATTGCGTTTACAGCATTGGTGGCAGATGTAGATAGCATCCGGGCTTTGCGGCATCACCGCTTTGTGAAGGCAAGATTGAATAGTTGGGAAGGGGAGGCGGAGAAGTTGAAGGAATGTTGGAAGAAATAGTAACTGGTGGGCACAGGACAGAGGCCTGCGCCAGTGGTGTGTCTTGAATGATCTTAGGCGCAGGACTCCGTCGGGTGTCTACGTTGTTACTACTTAACAAACATAATAACTGCTGTCATACTCAGGTACACAGGCAGTAATTTAAAATGATGCTGTTGAATATTTTTTTTATAAAATTTTTACAGGTCATAGTACAATCGGAAAGCTTAATGAAGCAGGATTAGTAATTGGTGGGCACCCGACGGAGTCCTGCGCCAGTAGGAGTTTTCGATACTTTTGCCTGTTGATTGGTACTAATATTATTGAAATGCTATGAAAAAAATATTGATCATCTCTCCTCATTTTCCACCATCCAATCTAACGGCGGTGCACCGGGCGAGGTTGTTTGCCCAACACCTGCCTGCCTTTGGCTGGGAGCCGATCATATTGACCGTGCATGAACAATTTTACGAGGAGGCCCTGGATCCTCACATAGAAAAATTATTGTCGCCCAACCTGCGAATCGAAAAGTCCAGTGCATTTGGCCTGTCGAAGCCTAGGCTTATTGGTGATGTGGGCTTGCGGGGATTTTTCCAGTTGTACAAAAAGGCAAAAAAATTAATACAGGCCGAGCAAATTACCTTCCTCTACATTCCGATTCCATCTTTTTATGCCGCCTTGCTGGGCCGCTGGTTGCACCGCACCACCGGTGTTCGGTATGGTATTGACTATATTGATCCCTGGGTACATTTTTTTCCTGGCAGCAACCGCGTGTTTTCGAGGCATTGGTTTAGTACAAAAATCGCTTCCCTGCTGGAACCCATCGCCGTGAAAGAAGCTTCGTTGATTACCAGCGTGGCCACCAGTTATTATGAAGGGGTACGGGAGCGGAACCCTCACTTGCTGAAAAAAGCAGTGTTTGGTGTGATGCCCTGGGGCGGGGAGGAGAAGGACCATACGATCGTGGAACAATTAAATTTATCGCCTTACCTTTTTACTACCAACCACGAAAAAGTACAACTGGTATATGCTGGTGCGATGTTACCCAAGGCGTATTTGCCACTTGAAAATATATTTAAGGCCATCAGCCAGGATGAAGCCGCGTTTTCATTGCTGGAGCTTCATTTTATTGGCACCGGTAAAACGCCCAATGACCCCAACGGCTACAATATAAAGGCCTTGGCCGAACAGTATGGCCTGTGGCAAAGCATTGTATTTGAATACCCGAAACGAATACCCTACCTGGATGTGCTGGTGCACCTGAATGCTGCGAAAGGCGTATTTATTTTAGGTAGTACCGAGCCGCATTATACCCCTTCGAAGGTGTTCCAGGCCATTTTATCCAACAAACCCATCCTGGCGGTGTTGCATCAGGAAAGTGCTGCAACGGCAGTTATCCGGGATAACCAATGCGGTATAGTGCTGGCATTTGATGGTGAAAAAGATGTGCAACATATAATGGACGAGTTTTTGCCTAAGTGGCAAAAATTTATTCGTTTTTCGGCAGTGTTTAACCCGGCGAGCCTGCGGGGGAATATCGCCCATCTTTATTCTGCTAAAGAAGTTACCCATGAGTTGGTGAATTGTTTAAT
>JBBQOJ010000308.1:0-4807 GCA_038330815.1 Chitinophagales bacterium
TTTGAAATGCAAAGCTGGTGGAATAAGAAAGTGGAAGACCTGAGTAAGGGAATGAGCCAGAAATTACAGTTTGTAACCACGGTATTGCATGAACCAAAGCTGATTATACTGGATGAGCCATTTAGCGGATTAGACCCGGTGAATGCAAACCTGATAAAGGACGAAATTTACAACCTCGCCAAAAAAGGCAGCACCATTATTTTTAGCACGCATCGCATGGAGCAGGTGGAGGAAATCTGTGATCATATCGTACTGGTAAATAAGGGTGAAAAAATCCTGGACGGAAGTGTTGCCGGCATCAAAAATAGTTTTAAAGAAAACATTTACCAGGTAGGGGCATCCACCCGCGCTGAAAATTTAATGACGTATATTTTTGAAGTGATTCGCCACCAGCCCAACCAGTTGCTGATTAAATTACAACACAACAGCACCACCAATGATGTGCTGAAATATTTTATCAACCAGGATATTCCTATTCATTCGTTCAACGAAGTGTTACCCTCGTTAAATGACATTTTCATTAAACTGGTGGAAGGCACCCCCGAGGCCAGGCAATTTCAACAGGTTAATTAGGCCCGCCACCTCCTACCTATTTTTTACCGTTCAATATTACTATTATGAATAAGATCTGGCTCATTTTTCAACGGGAGTATATTACCAGGGTACGAAACAAAACCTTCCTGCTATCTACTTTTTTACTGCCCATTGCGATGATACTGTTCATTTTTGGCAGTGCGTATTTTGCGATGTCGTCGAAAGATAAGCTTAAGCGTGTTGCCGTGGTGAATGCCCCGGCCATGTTTTCGGCCAACCTGAAGAGCGATTCGGCAAGGATATTGTTTGATTATCCAACTGGTGTAGACAGCACCAATTTTGATACCAAAGGCTACGACGCCATCTTGAATCTCAATAACGATACGGTGTCAAAAAGATTCACCATTCATTCCAAAAAGCAACTGGGTATGGATGGCAAACAAACCATCGAAAACAGGCTCGACCGTGCTTTTGAAAAAAACCAGTTACAACAAAACGGTATTCAAAAAGACATACTGGATAGCATCAACAAAAAATCGATGGGAGCTTTTACCATTGACAACCGGCTAACTTCAGAAAAAGGCAAATCAGAACAGGTAAATGCTGCAGTGAATTATGGTGTTGGGTTTGGCAGTGGTATATTAATCTATATCACAATGTTTATTTTTGGCGCGATGGTGATGCGGGGCGTAATGGAGGAAAAAACAAACCGAATTGCAGAGGTAATGGTTAGCAGTGTAAAACCTTTTCAGCTGATGATGGGAAAAATTATCGGTATTGCAGCCGTTGGGTTAACCCAACTTTTTTTATGGGTAGTATTGATCATGATATTGTCGAGCGCAGCAGCAGCCTTTTTACCCACCGAAATGATTCAACAGGCGGGTGAGGCCAATAAAGCAGTACCGGGCAGCATGGGTGGCAGCAATGCCATGGCCATGAAAATGATGGACCTGCAAAAAGACATCAGCAGCATAAACTGGGGTATGATCATCAGTTGCTTTGTATTTTATTTTTTAGGTGGCTACCTTTTTTATGCTTCGCTTTTTGCAGCCATTGGCAGCGTGATCAATGAAGACCCGCAGGAAGCGCAATCGCTGATGTTGCCCATTACCATGCCGATTATTTTTGCCTTCATTATCCTCTCCAGTAATTTAAATACACCAGACAGTAAGGTCATGGTATGGGCCAGTATAATTCCATTTACCTCCCCCATCGTTATGATGGGAAGGGTGCCGAGTGGTGTACCGGGATGGCAACTGGCATTGTCGATGGCCCTGTTAATTGCAGGTTTTATTTTTACCACCTGGCTGGCCGGCAAAATTTACCGCACTGGTATTTTAATGTATGGTAAAAAGGCCAGTTGGAAAGAGATGTTTAAATGGGCGTTCCGCAAATCTTAGCGACGGTTTTATGAACGAACGGAGGGGGATTCGCCCCAGATACTCTTCCGGATTTCATCACGGCAATATTTAAATAACAGTCCGGCTACGGCAAGCAGCGATGCCAACAGGCAACCCGCTACCAGCCCCGCAATGGCATATACCATCACCGATGGCTTTTTCACCACAAAGGGTGGAGTTGGTTTGTCGAGCACTGAAATAATGGGTGTTAATTTTTGTAATCGCCACAAGGCTTCCTCCTGGTTATTCAGGGAGATATCCCGCTGCCTTACATAGCGCTGTTTTTCTGAATTGATTCGTTCCTTCGGTATTTCGTATTCCAGTTTACTGGGTGCAAAAAGCGTAGTATTCTGCATACGGATTGCCCGTCGGTCTATCCCGCCCAGGATGGCATCCAGGGAATCAATTTTTCGAACGGTAAAATTATAGTCGGCCGTGGCCTTCTTAATTTTAAGGTCGATGTAAAATTGCGACACCTTATCAATCAGCATGTAAGCTACCGGCGACACCAGCCTTGTATCAGGATGACTAAAATACATTTCCAACACCCCATTCCTGCTCATTTTGGCCGTAATGCCGGGATTTAATAATTCACCCCCTATTACTGCCAATTCCGTACTGTCTGCCGGCAGGGGAATTTCCTTTTCCCACAACGCATGATGCCTGTGCTGGTCTTCTACCAGTAGTTGGGCAATTGTTTTATTGCCCAACGCTGGCAAGCGGCTGGAAGCCACGGACTCCCGGACGTACCGGCTCAACGTTAGTTCTATGATATTAATGGCGGCTTCACTGCTAAAACTTTTCGGCACATCCCCCAATCCCAGTATCCCGCTGAGCGCATTGGAAGAAAGTGAATTTTCAGCAGCGTTGGTGAGTGGGAAAATGGTGGCCTTAGCTGTGTAAACGGCGCGTTGCGACCGGGCATAAAAAGCCAACAACCCGCAACCGGAAATACCCGCTATAAGTATTCCAATGCGCCATTTAACCAACCTGTTTAAAATTTCTCTTACTAAGACTGATGTATTCACCGCTATCTGTTATTAATTTTTTAGAAGTATATAGGCCAATACAATCGGGAGGGCAGTAGTAAAACCCTGCAACAATACACTGGCCACTGCTATGCCCTCGGGCCGCTCCGGAATCGTAATTACGCTACCTTCTTCAATTCTTGGATAAAAATGAGCGAAGAAGAAGTTTTTGGTGCGCTTACTCCTGCCATTGGCGTAAGTAACATAAATTCTTTTTCTCCATGGCCGGATACCAAAGCCACCTGCCTTATCTATATAAAACATTAAATTGGTATGCGCTTTATCAAAGGTGATTTTTATAGGCGATTGTACCTTTCCCTGGACCGCCACAAATGGGTTGATCTCCGGGATATATATCACATCCTTATCCTGCAAAATTATATCATGTTTAGACTCCTTGTAACGAATGGCCTTGTACAGGTCGATACTAACGGGCTGGTCTGCACGAAGTTGGTTACTGTCTGCAATTATCCTTCCCAAAGAATCTTTTTTAACCTGGCCTGCCGCACGTTCCCTTGTAAACGACGATGCTGCCCGGTACAATTTCGCACCGGATAGATTGGCATTGTCTACAATACCCCCCGCCCGTTCAATGTAGGAAGACAGGCGCTCGTACTTACTTAGCCGCGGGTACAGCCCTGCATATTTTACCAGGCCCAGCACCTGCACATTTTGCTGTAACTGGAAGCTGGGGTTTTTACGTACAAAAACCTGGTCGTAGGGTTTTAAAATAATTGTTGCCGCTACCGTATCCAGTTCAAGATTATTTTGGATGGCATAGGATTTTACGATGGTACGCGTAGGCTTCAATCCCTGTTGTGCAGAATCCATATCCACAATACTTGAAATTTCAAGCCGTCCATATTCAGCCGAGGGTTTTAATCCCCCTGAAAGATAGATGAGGTCCTGCAGGCTCATGCCGCCGTACTTTTTAACCTCCCCTTCTTTTCTTATTTCACCATAAATAGATACCGTTTGTTGTTCGCCGAATTCGCTGTTGGAAAATAATTGGATCACATCGTTGGCCTGGAGTGGCACATTGTTAATATTACTGGTGGTGTAGTTTTCAATATCATTTAAACTTACCTCCAGTTTATCAGATTTAATATTGGTAGAATCGCCCGCTCCCCTGAAAATGTAAGCACGCGGCAGGTAGGTATTTTTTGTAATCCCCCCGGCCCGGTTAATAACATCAAACAACCGGTCATTTTTCCTCAACTCATAAATGCCGGGATAGGCCACGGCCCCCTTTACCTCCAGTTTATTGATAATGCCAGGTTTAATCAAATCGGCCTTTACAATATCACCGTCATTCAATAAAAAATCCTGTCCCGCCATCTTCAAAATCACCGTTGCGTTTACGTCCCTGATTCGTTGTGTTTCATTTTCGGTTCGTATCACTTTAATGCCCGAGGTAAAAGCATCTGTTGTAAATCCGCCGGAGTATTCAATCAGTCCACGCAATCCCTCGTCTTGCTTTAGCTGGTAGTACATAGGCCTTTTAAACTGCCCGGTGGCCAGCACCTTTTTCTCGACAAAAGTCACCAAAACAAAATCATTGTTTTGCATGTAAATCTTTTTTCCCAGGTCGCCACTGGTAAGGTATTTATATACATCCAGCACCTCTACTACCCTGCCGCCCCGCTTTACCTGTATTTCGCGCAGGTTACCATATTCAGTAATACCACCGGCCAACCCAATCACATTAAAGGCATTGGAAAAGGCAGAAATGGTAACCGGCCCCGGGCTATTAACTTCGCCACCCACATTTACATTGATGGTACGCGGCTGGCCCAGGGTAACCTGGATATTGGTTCCTTCGGGCACCCGGCTTCTAAACCTTGA
>JBBQOJ010000309.1:0-4798 GCA_038330815.1 Chitinophagales bacterium
CCTTCTAAATTAACGTTGATAAATCATGATTAAAAACGATCCTGGTCATATTTAAATCCCCCATTAAGCTGAAAATTTGCACAATAACAATTTACCGCATTTAATTACTCAATAAATACTTATCAATTATGAATCATGAAAGTAAACTACCTTTCTCTAAATCGTCCGCAGTAAAATCCGAAATGGAAACCTGGGTGAATAGTATTGCCAACCAATGCAACGCAAAAAGCATTCATTGGTGCGATGGTTCAAAGCAGGAATACGATAATCTGTGTGAACTCCTCGTAAAGAAGGGTACATTCATCAAATTAAACCCCGAAAAACGGCCTGACAGTTTTGCCTGTTTTTCTGATCCCAGTGATGTGGCAAGGGTAGAAGATAAAACGTTTATATGCAGCAGGAGAAAGGATGACGCAGGCCCTACCAACAACTGGATGGAACCTAATGCCATGAAACAATTACTAAACGGATTGATGGACGGCGCAATGACCGGCAGAACGCTTTATGTAATTCCGTTTTGTATGGGTCCACTTGGTTCACCCTATTCAAGGTATGGTGTTCAACTAACAGATTCAGAATATGTGGTAGTGAATATGTATATCATGACCAGGATGGGTGAACAAATTTATCCTTACCTGCAGCCAAATGGCTTTGTAAAATGTATTCATACAGTGGGTGCACCTGTTAATCCAACAGTGGCCGACTCGAAATGGCCCAACAACCCTACGACCAAGTACATCTCTCATTTTCCTGAAGAAAGACTAATTATATCTTATGGCAGTGGTTACGGTGGAAATGCCCTGATGGGGAAAAAATGCTTTGCCTTACGCATTGCATCGGTGATGGGAAGAGAAGAAGGATGGTTGGCCGAACATATGTTGATACTCGGAGTAGAATCTCCCAAAAAAGAAAAAACTTATATCGCTGCCGCATTTCCAAGCGCTTGTGGTAAAACCAACTTTTCAATGATGATTCCTGCCGATGGAGTGGAAGATTGGAAAGTAACCACCGTGGGTGACGATATTGCCTGGATACATAAGGCACCCGATGGATTTTTGTACGCCATCAACCCGGAAGCAGGCTATTTTGGTGTAGCCCCGGGAACTAATTACCACACCAACCCCAATGCAATGGAAAGCATTAAAGCCAACACTATATTTACCAATGTGGCTGTAACTGCCGATGGAGATGTTTGGTGGGAAGGTATGACCAAAGAAGTGCCTGAAGGATTGACCGATTGGCATGGCAACCCTTACGATGCGTCCAAAGGATTACCTGCAGCTCATGCTAACAGCCGGTTTACAGCACCCGCGTATCAAAACCCTGCCATCGACCCCCAGTGGGATAACCCGAATGGTGTGCACATTGCCGCCTTTATATTTGGTGGAAGAAGGAGCACGGCAGTGCCGTTGGTAAGCCAGGCTTTTAACTGGAACTTCGGTGTATATGGTGCCGCAACCATGGGTAGCGAGACTACTGCTGCCGCATTTGGTGAAGTAGGAAAAGTTCGTCGTGATCCATTCGCTATGTTACCATTTATGGGTTACCATATGGGTGATTATGTAAACCATTGGCTGCAATTTGGCCGTGACTTACCCAATCCTCCACGTATCTTCAGTGTGAATTGGTTTAGAAAAGATGAAAACGGAAAATTCCTATGGCCGGGCTTTGGAGAAAACATGCGCGTGTTAAAATGGATCGTTCAAAGAGTACACGGCGAGGCCGGTGCAGTTGAATCACCTATTGGATGGATGCCACGGTATGAGGATATGGACTGGAAGGGACTGGAAAGCTTTTGCACGGAAGATTTCGGTAAAATTACCACCATCGACCGCGAACCATGGAAACAGGAATTAATGGGTCATGAAGAATTGTTCGCAAAGCTGTATGATAAATTACCCAAGGAATTTTATTTTATGAGAGAGTTGTTGCTAAGTTCTTTGTGGAGGTCGCCCGAACATTGGGCACTTGCACCGGAACATGTGTAATAATGATTGTAAAAGAACGGGTAGCACATACCCGTTCTTTTTTATATTTGGTAGAACGGGAAAAGAACCCGGGGTAGCTTGCCAACAGGGAGTTAGTTTACTTTAATTTAATTTGAGGCAGCAGTCCGCCAGGCCGCCTTATCTTTACTGCTATTAAATTAAATAGCAGGCCGCGTTGCACCGCTTTATAGTGCGCCCTCGAACGATTGATTGTTTTTGCCACGAATGCCTGCTATATTTTAATTGATTTTCAATTAAGCAAATGCTACCCGGGCCGAATGTAAGCCTCCGCCAATTTGGATAATCAAAAAGGGGCCGGACCGGATGTTTAAATTAACATGTATGAATTGGTTTTTACAGTTGTTCACAGAACCTTCGGTGGCACAGGCAGTCATCATTTATTCGCTGGTAATCGCCCTTGGAATTGCTTTTGGTAAGATTAAAATACTGGGTATATCGTTTGGTATTACCTGGGTGTTGTTCATCGGACTGCTTGTTTCTTATTTTGGTATTACCATCAGTATGGAAACGGAGCATTTCGTAAAAGAGTTTGGCCTGATTCTCTTCGTTTATTCGGTAGGGTTACAAGTGGGGCCGGGCTTCTTTGCCTCACTCAGGAAAAGTGCCCTGGGCAATAATGGCCTTGCTGCCTCCGTAGTAGTGCTGGGCGTATTAATCACCATCCTGTTTTTTTATTTTACAGATACCCACATCTCAACGATGGCGGGAGTAATGAGCGGAGCAGTTACCAATACCCCTGGTTTAGCGGCAGCCCAGGCCGCCGTGAAAGACCTGCATGTAATTGGTGTTGACAATGCCACCATCACCCTTGCTTACGCAGTGGCTTATCCCTTTGCAGTGGTGGGCATCATCCTTTCCCTGGTTATATTGAAAAAAGTACTTCGGGTAAATATTGAGGATGAAAAGGAGCGGCATCGTAAACTAGGTTTCATTCAATCTAACCGGCCCTTATCTTTATTTATTAAATTAGATAATAGACAACTCATCGGTCAGCCACTGAGAAAATTGTTTAAGATGCTAAACGAGCCGGTAATTATCTCCCGCATGTTGCATAACGGCGTTATCATCACACCACGGCCGGATCTTATATTAAGCGAAGGCGATGTGATGCAGTTTGTAGCGCCAAAGCAGTTGATGGAAAAAGTAAAACTGTTGGTTGGTACCGAAAGTGATTTAAACCTGCGTACTGCCCCCGCAAGCAACCTAATCTCCCGTCAAATTGTAGTTACGCGGAAAGAAATTACGCACAAGCGGCTGGGAACCATTCCCGAAATACAACATGAAACATTGACCATTTCCCGCATTAAAAGAGCGGGTATAGAAATGGTGGCGCATGGTAATATATTTCTACAATTAGGCGACACCGTTACCGTAGTAGGTACGGAAGAAGGGGTTAAACAATTAACCGAAGTAGTCGGCAACTCGCTTAAAAGGCTGGAAGCGCCAGACCTGGGGCCCATATTTATGGGTATCGTATTAGGTGTTATCCTGGGAAGTATTCCATTTTACATCCCCAATGTACCGGTAGCGGTAAAGGTTGGCATGGCCGGTGGCCCGCTCATTGTTGCCCTGTTCCTTAGTCGCTTCGGTAATCATTTATACCTCAATAGTTATACCACCAACAGCGCTAATCTCATCGTAAGAGAAATCGGCATTGCGTTGTTTTTGGCAAGTGTGGGCCTTAGCAGTGGCCATAACCTGGCGGGGGCTTTTAGTGATGGCAGTGGTTTCAAATGGATCTTAATGGGCATTACCATCACGATGGTGCCCCTGTTGGTCATGGGTATAATAGCCAGTAAATTTTTCCGGAAAACATATTTTGAACTATGTGGATTATTGGCCGGTGCCTGCACTGATCCTCCCGCATTGGCCTTTGCTTTAAAAATGGCAGGAAATGATATCCCTTCTAACACTTATGCAACTGTATACCCGCTGACAATGATTTTGAGGATACTCGCAGCCCAGTTATTGATTCTATTTTTTGTGTAATAAAGATGTCCGGGTAAATAAGTGAAGAAGTTGGTTTGACCATTTCCCTCCATAGCCCGGGAAAAATTTCCAATTTGATCACCAGATGAAAAAGATTTATTACTATTTTAGTTACGCCTTTACCTGTACCTTTTTTTTGATGTTTTGCGGCCTGGGTATAATGGCCCAATCAACACCAAAGAAAGTGACCAACCAATACCAAAGCTGGGTGAGTGTGAACAGCACGATTAAACTCCATAAAAAATGGGGCATGATGGCTGATTTACACATCCGGAGAAATAATTTTTTGGCAGACCCCAATTTTTATTTTGCCCGTGTCGGTGCCAATTACCAGCTAAAAGATAATATTACCATCACCGCCGGCTATGCCCAATTATGGCTCAAACCCACCAGGGACGGCTGGCATCATTACGTAAAGGAAAAGCGGGTTTACCAACAGGTGCAGGTAACATCCCATATTGGTAAAATTAGTTTACTTAACCGTTTGAGAAATGAACAGCGCTGGCACGAAAGAATAAGTAACGACCGGTTTGCCAACAGCTTCCGGTTCTCCAACAGGGTGCGGTACCTGCTGAGTATACAGGTTCCTTTATTTAAAAATCCCGCTTACCCTTCCCTCGTTATTGCCGATGAACTGGCCATCCAGTTTGGTAAGGAAATCGTATACAACACTTTTGATCAAAACAGAACCTTCCTTGGCCTCCGGCAGCGGGTAACCAGCAACGTTAGTTTCGACATTGGATATATGCTGGTCTACCAGCAGAAATCCTCCGGCTACGAATACGACCGTAACCATACCT
>JBBQOJ010000310.1:0-4740 GCA_038330815.1 Chitinophagales bacterium
ACTTTCTTTTATTGTGGGCGATTTCTTGTTCGATGCCTCAACGTATCCCATTCACCAACAAGTTTTAAATACCAGTAACAAGCAGGCACAGGACAGGAGTCCCGCGCCAGGATGAGGGTATGACACATTAATTTTGAAGTCTCCTCAACGGCGGGGTTTCGCTGGTGATTCCGTTGTGCCCTGGCATATCGTGTGGCGAAAACCCACGCCGGGACACCCTAAAAGGATGCAAGAAACAGGCACCAGAAAAAATCAGTATCTCGGGGCTGAAAGCGCTGACCAGGCCTCAATTGCATTTCACCAATATCCATTGCAGTTCCTCAGGGCGCCATGCCGGGAACGGGCTGTATTTGAAAGTGCCCACTTTACACCTCCGAAAGTAATTTCGGAGTTATAAAATAGGTCAAGCAATACAGCTTTTTTACTATGTTAAAATAGCATTAGAATGACAGCATATACCTAATTTCAAAAGATATCGGCGTTAAATCCGCTGTACCTGCCAGCTGATTTTTAACTTTTATACCCCCGCTAATTATGCGTTCTTTGCGTGGTACAAAAACAGGCAATCTGCCACACTTTAATACTTCCATATTGATGAGCATTTTTACACGACTTTTTCTTTTTGCAGCTATTGGACTAGCCATATTCCCTGCCTGCAATAGTAATTCCAACAGCATGCCTGTTGCTACTGATTCCATCCCGGAACCGTCACCGGCCGAAATGGGCATTCCCGGGAGTTTCAGCGCACAAACGAAGCTAACCTTCGATAGCTTACTTATTCAATCATTCCTTGACAGCTTTCCTCTATTCGATAAATTTGGAACCGATATCCGTGGCTTTTACCGTGGAAGAAATTACGCCTATGCCTGGTTTGATGAGAAGGGAATGATTGAGCATGCCAATAACCTGTTTAACCGCATCCAGCTTATCAGCGAAGAGGGATTGCCGGATAGCATTCCGTACAAGTCGGCCTTTGTAAACCTGATGGAACTGGAGAGCGGGTCTGGAAAAATAATGCCGCCCGTGGAGCTGATGTTAACGGCACAGTACCTTGCCTACGCAAAAAAAGTTTGGGTGGGTATCAGCGAAAAGGAATCCCTTTCCACCGAGTGGTTACTTCCACGCAAAAAAATATCAAGTAAGGCCTTGCTGGATTCGCTGGTGGCGGGTGATAACAATTTACTAGACAATTCGCCGATGTTTATCCAGTACGATTTGCTAAAAACCTATTTAAAAAAATATCACCAGTTGCAAGCCAGTGGCAGGTTGGCAACAAATTTACCAGGTAAAAAATCGTACCGTTTGAAGGATTCATCCTCGGCGGTAGCAGCCATCCGGGAAAGGTTGTTTTTATTGGGCGACCTGGCGGAGAATAATGCATCTTCTTTATACGACAGCATGTTGGAGGAGGGAGTTAAAAATGTTGAAAAGCGACTGGGATTTAAGCAGGATGGCATTGCAGATGCCGACTTATTAAAAGAATTGAACTACCCGGTAGAAAAAAGGATTGAAGAAATTTTAGTTAATATGGAACGTAGCCGATGGGTACCAAACGAATTGCAAAGTGATTTCCTGCTGGTGAACATTCCGGAATTTAAACTGCACGTATACGAGGCCGATAGTTTGGCCTTTAGTATGAACGTGGTGGTTGGTAAGGAACAGCATAAAACGGTGGTGTTTAATGGTGACATGAAATACATCGTGTTTAGCCCTTATTGGAATATCCCCCCGGGTATCATGAAAAATGAAACACTACCTGCCGTAAGAAGAAACCGCAACTACCTGGCCCGCCACAATATGGAATGGCACAATGGCAGCATAAGGCAAAAGCCTGGTCCGAATAATTCGCTGGGCCTCGTTAAATTTCTATTTCCAAATAGCCACAATATTTATTTGCACGATACCCCGGCTAAATCTTTGTTCAATGAAAGTACACGGGCCTTCAGCCATGGTTGCATCCGTGTTGCTGAACCCACCAGGCTGGCTGACTACCTATTGAGGAATGATACCAGCTGGACCCAGGAAAAAATTGTAGCTGCTATGAATAAAGGGGTTGAAAAATATGTTACCTTAAAGAAGCCCGTACCCGTATTTATCGCCTACTTTACCGCCTGGGTAGACAAATCCGGAAAACTAAATTTCAGGAAGGATATTTATGACCGCAACGGCCGGTTGGCTAAAATGATATTTGAAAAGCCTGCTATATGAAATCTTTTTGAAAATCCTTGTTTTTTTAAATTAATTGCTACATTTGTAATGCTTTAATGGTTTTAGTCTTTCGTCGTTAGCTGATTGAACACTTTATTAGATGTCCGTTTTCAGTTCATTGTACCAACTAAGTCATTAATGTTTTTATTTCATTTTTAAATGTTTTTACAATGAACATCTACGTAGGCAATCTAAGTTGGACAATGACCGACGATGATTTAAGCAATCTTTTCACTCAGTACGGCAGCGTATCAAGCGCCAAAATTCTGAAAGACAAAATGAATGGCCGCAGCAAAGGCTTTGGTTTTGTAGAAATGGAAGACGATGAAGCGGCTAAAACTGCCATCGCAAGTTTAAACGAAAGCGAAGTACAAGGTCGCAAGTTAATCGTGAATGAATCACAACCACGCCAGGAAGGTGGTGAAGGTGGTGGTGGATTCAAAAAGCGCAGTTTCGGTGGCGGTAGCGGCGGCTACGGTGGCGGCGGCGGCAGAAGCGGCGGAAGTGGTGGCAGTGGTGGCAGTGGTGGATATGGCGGCGGTGGAAACCGTAGCGGCGGAAGTGGTGGATACAATAGGGATTATTAATTAATCACCTGTCAAAATAGTAAATCCCCCGTTTAACAGCGGGGGATTTTTTGTTTCAGAGGTATGCCCTTTTTATAAAAAATGGCATTAAAAAAAAGAAGGGTGAGGGTAAGCTATTTTGAGCAAATGGTTGCGCTGATTTTTTGATTACGGGTGCTTTTTTACATTTTGTTTATTCCTGTACCACCGCCTGTTTCACCCGCACTGATTTATCAGGCGAAGTTATTTCTAACCGGTAAATGCCGGCGGAAAGGTTGCTGTTGGTAGACAATGTTTGCGTGGTGTTGCCACTACTAACCTGCAGCTTACCTACATAAACTACCTGCCCGGTTTGGTTTATTAACCTGAAACGATATTCGCCGGTTAAAGTATTTATGAACTGTATATTTAAACGGTTGCCCCTGATTGGGTTGGGATAGATGGAAATGGCGCCTGCCTGTTTTTTATTGATCGCTACCCTTACCACAGTACTGTATTTCTTTGTACCGTCGCGGTCTATACTTTTTACCCGGTAGAAGTTGTTGCCGGCCAATGGCGCTTCATCTGTTATGGAGTAGTTATCAATAGGCCTGTTTGTGCCGTTAGGTGCAATTCGCTGCACTGATTGAAATACTGCCCCATCTCCGGAGCGTTCTACTTCATAGGCCTCCAGGTTAGCTTCATTGGCTACCTCCCATTCCACAAAAATTCGATTGTTAAGTTCATATCCTTTAATGTTGGTGAACTGCACTGGTAAGGGCACCAAAGCAAAGGGAGTTTGATAAATTATCCTAAACCTATCCACGTTGGCGGAGGCTGCATCAGGATTGATAGTGAAACTCACTTTCGTGGTACCATTTAACAGCAAAGGGGTATTGGTATTTAGGTAGGCATCTTCCAGGTAGGCCTGCAGCCCGGGATGCTCGAGGTTATTTGCGATAAACTCCAGTTGATAATTGCGCCGGGTAGTTTTCCAAAGTTTAAAAAACAGCGTGTCCTCGGTGGTAATGAGGGGCCTTCTTTCAATCGCCAAAATAGTTCCATACCGGTTTAACCCTAAATTTTCTCTAATATTGGTAAATTTCCTTGCGTCTTCGAGGGTGAAACCATCGTGATAATTATTGTGGTATTCGGCCAAAACGCCGTCGGCAAGTACGGTCGATCCGTTGTCATTTAACAGGTAAAGGTTGGTACGCATGGTTTCGGAACCGCCGGAAGGCATTACAGTTGGGTGCCGTGCTGCAAATACCTGCGAATGCGAAATAAAAAGTAAAAGAAAAACAGGGAGACTAAAACGGCTTATTGAGATCAGTATACTGTAGGGTGAAACAAAGAACGGCAGGGTAAAATTTCCAGGTTTCATGGTTATTGGTTTGGTTTCAAATAGGTAAATTGGACCAGGTAACATGCTTCCATTGCAGGTTACCACCTAATAACGACGAATTATTATAATATATTTTGTGGGAATCAATTTAGCCTCATTAATTATCTCCTGGTAGAAAGTCGGCTACCCCCAGTTGTACTCGCGGCGAAATACCTATTAAATCAGCCAGTCTTTGCAAAGACACTAAAGCAGGTAAAATAAAAAACGGTGATACTGCTGTAGTATCACCGTTGAATATCGGGTTGCGATAATATATTAAAAATCCTTGTATTTAACTAACGCTGAAAGGCTGCGAATCTACTCTTTCCACATTGGGTTGCTTTTTAGCTTTGTTGGGTGAATGGTTAAATTCAGGCAACATCCTGCTAAGGAGTGGAGTGATGAGTTCGTTATTATGTTCCAAAGCAGCAGCCTCCAACTTATTAAGTAGCGTGTAAAATCCAGGATTAGCGTCTGTGCTTTTTTTAGCCCTCAAAATTTTTGGATGATCCGTAGTGGCAAATTCTTCCGAATCTTTAAATAGTTCCTCGTACATTTTCTCGCCTGGCCTCAATTGCGTAAACTTAATTTCAATTTCCTTAC
>JBBQOJ010000311.1:0-4718 GCA_038330815.1 Chitinophagales bacterium
AATAGTTATGGTTTTCTCGCAGCAGAGGTGGTGCTTACCCTGGGTACCCTTTCTTTAAAAAGAGTGTGTAAAAATTATGCCTGGCAGCTCCGCAATTACCTGCGACTATTTTATAAAAGGTGCCCCGGGCAAATGGGGCCAGCTTGCAAGGGAAGGAGAAAATTTTCAAAATATTGAGAAAGAAAATACAGGGAAGGCGGCGGCGGCCGGCGCAGTGATTACCGACAAGATAGCGCTAACCGGCAATCACTGGAGTATAAAAAAAGTGAAATTTTTTGATGCTACCGATTACATCAACAACCTGGTGCAGGAATATGAGCGATTGATTTATCGTCAAGAAACCAAGCTAGGGGGCAACCTGCTGTTTGCTGTTAACCAACAAAACCAGGCAGGATTTTTTATTCTTAAGGAGGCACCGGTATCCGGTATACAACTGGCCTACCTGGGTTTTGATTTTACCACTAAACTCGGGGAGGTTAAGGTGGCCGGCATAGGGCTCTCTCCCGAAAACCTGGTGGATACCTTTTGGAAAGAGGGATACAGCGTTACCATCGGAATAAATGAGGCAACGGGTATGGCCGGGCGGTTACAATCCCTTCGTAATTTCCAGCAAAGGCAACGCCTGTATAAACCAGGAAGAGATGCTATGATTGTAGTCAATACCTGGGGCGACCGAAGCCAGGATAGCCGCATCAACGAGGACTTTATTTTGCAGGAACTGGAAGCCGCTGCCAAACTGGGAGTTACCCATTACCAGGTAGATGATGGCTGGCAGGTGGGCATCAGCAGCAATTCAACATTAAAGGGCAGCCTTAAAAGTCTATGGGCCAATCCTAACTTTTGGGAAGTGGATCCCAAAAAGTTTCCCGGCGGCCTCACCAGGGTATTAACCCACATTGCAGTTATCCATCCATAAATTCGCACTGGGCTTGATTTTCATTTTTTTTTTAGTTTCGGCGGGGGGACTACAAGTTTTTTATGGGTAAATGGTTTGTGCTTGTATTTTAGTGCTTCGTAAATTTTAGCAACGGCTTCAATAGGCTCGCTACATTGACGAATAATGATTGGTTGTTCAAATTCATTGGTGAGATTTGTAGTAACCAGCTTTTGAGTATGCATGGTGCGTACAATATCCTTCCATTGATTGTTGATCCCTTTTTGTTTTAATTGATGGCGGATAGTGTTTACCACCCAGTAAGCCAACAAACCTAAATGCAAGTGCGCCATCGAAGCGTCGTCGGTTTTATGATAAATGGGACGTAAGTCTAAATCCGTTTTTAGCACTCTAAATGAGTTATGTAAAGCTTTACATAATACCTTTAAAATATGGAAAAATATTTTAAAGGTAGATGTAGTGAGGAAGATGAAGGCAGATAGGCTGAAATGTTATCTATATACAAAGCTGCTTTGGATATTGCTTTGCTGGGATATAACAGCCATATCAGAACCAATCGTTTGGTCGAATCAATAAAAATTAATTAGCCTGCATAAGTGTTTTGCACTATTGAAAAACAGCGCCGGAGAGATTAACGATGTGTTGTTTAATTTAAATGAAGCGCTTAAAGAATGGATGGTAAAAATTATTCGCCTCTTTGGTAAATATGGGTTAAGAGAAAATAAAAAGAACAGAAAAAATTTAGCAGAAATATTACAATATCAATAAACAGAAAAGAACTAAAAACGTTTTACATGGATATAAAAATAACTAACCGCCACTATCTAAAAACTGATAGACGGTCTTTTAAAAAAATAAGAATGAAAAAAGAAAATGAAAGCCATGCAGTAATGCATGGTTGTGTCATTTATGGCAACTTCGTCGCATAAATGGATTAAGTTGACGGCTATGGTGTCCTCACCAGCCAGCGACAATTTTAAATGCACCCGTGGTAAGCTATTTGACTGTCATTTATGTAAATTGCATCTATTAGTAGGCCAAAGCAGTAAAAGCTGATTGCAGGCAGGGGCTTCCACCATATTAATGCAAACCTAAATAGCTCAACGAAGAATGAAAAATGTATACTTAAGTGATTCCGGGCCAAAAGTATCTGAAGCCATTTATGGTTTTTGGAGATGGAAAGATGAGGGCGAAGCAACGGTTCAAAAAATTGAAAAAACGGTCAATCTCTGCCTCCAGCTGGGCATCAATACTTTCGATCATGCCGATATTTACGGTGACTTTTCCATTGAAGCCTATTTTGGCAAAGTGCTAAAGAAAAGTGATTTCAAAAGGGAAGATATCGTGCTGTTCAGTAAGTGCGGCATCTGCCGGTCAGACCGGGGGTTTACTTACTACAATACATCAGCAGAACATATCACCAAAAGTGTTGACAATTCACTACAACGGTTAAGCACAGATTACCTGGATGTATTTTTACTGCACCACAATGATCACCTGAGCGACCTGGAGTCTACAGCAAAGGCCCTGATGCAACTAGTAAAACAGGGTAAGATAAAAAGTATTGGCGTATCCAATTTCAGTGTGTTTCAGCACCAGCAACTGGCATCCTACCTAACCGTGCCCATCGTTACCAATCACATAGAGTTGAGCTTGTTAAATATCTCTGCCATAGAAGATGGCCGGGTAGATTTTATTAAACAACGCTACAGCAAACCGTTGGCCTGGGCACCATTGGCAGGCGGTAGAATATTAAACGGACTTGATCCCAAATCAGAATTGCTTCGACTGAAATTATCAGCGATCGCTCAAAAGCACGATGCCAATATAGAACAAACAGCAGTTGCGTGGCTCATGCAATTAGGTACACTGCCCATTATCGGCTCGCTTAATGAAGACCGGATCAGGAACGCTGCAACCGCCGCTGATATTAAATTGTCGCACGAAGACTGGTACGAACTCTTCCAGATCGCCCAGTTAAATTAATAAAAAAAGCCGTTGATGATTCAACGGCTTTTTAAATACTATTCTTTGAAATTATCGGCGTAAGTCCTCTTTAAGCTTTTGCGGTAAAATAGTGAAATGTAGTCGCCATTCGTTGTAATTTAATCAATTGCTCAAATAGCAGCCCCGTATCCCAGCACAAAAATATCGCCCAGCCATTCGGCCAGGTGTTGAGATATTATTTTTGATTCCACCATAAATCCATCATGCCCATAATTCGAGTCAATTACCACCAGGCTGGCATTGGGCAAATGGTGCGATAAAAAATGTTGCTCCGCTACCGGGCACAAAATATCACTGCTGATACCAATCAGCAGGGTTTTTTGGGTAATGCTTTCCATCACTTCTTCCAGCGCTGCATATCTTCCGCGGGCCAGGTGATGACTGTCCATTGTTTTTGTCAGCAACCAGTAGCTGTAAGCATTAAAACGCTGCACCAGTTTATCGCCCTGGTAGGTGATGTAGGAACTCGCTTTATAATGGTCAAGTTTGTTTATATCAGGATCGGTTTGTTGCTGTACCATAATACCATAGTTGCGATACGTAAGCATGCCGATTGCCCTCGCAGCTTTTAAACCCTTCGCCCCGGCTTCCGGCGTAGGTGCCTGCCAGGTGCAATCTGCTTCAATGGCCAGCCGCTGGGCGGTATGCGTGGCAATGCCCCAGGCACTTTCAGTGGCCGAGGTGGCCAGTAAAAATAAATGGCGGATTACTTCCTTTTCCATTACGCACCATTCCATAGCCTGGTAGCCACCCATGCTGCCACCCATCAATAAAAAAAAGTTGTCGATCTGCAGGTATTTTCGTAAAAGGATATGAGCTTTAACCATATCCCGGATGGTGATGTTTGGGAAACTGCTGTAATAAGGGGACCCGGTGGCTGGGTTTATACTTAAGGGGCCGGTGGTGCCGTAGCAGGAACCCAGTATATTGGCGCAAACAATAAAGTATTTTGCGGGATCAATTACATGATTGGGGCCAACAACGCCATTCCACCATTCTGCCGCTTCTGCGTTGGCAGTAAGGGCATGACAGATCCAGATTACATTACTTTTTTCAGCGTTTAATGTACCGTAAGTAGTATAAGCCACGGTAAGTTCCTCCAATGTACCGCCCCCTTCCAGTTCAACCTCGTGTGGATAATGAAAAAAGTTCATTCAACAAGTATACAGGTAAAAAATGCAAAGTAAAGGCTTGCAGGAATTATATTTGTAAAAATATTGAGAAATGATAGAAATAAATGTTAATCGAAAAGAGGGTGATTTTGGTTTTGAAGCAGTAGACGGTAACGGGCACATGATAAAAATGGACACCAGTCCCGAAAGTGGTGGTATTAATTATGGTATCCGTCCCATGCAGGTGTTGCTGATGGGGATGGGCGGGTGCAGCGGCATTGATATCGTTATGATATTAAAAAAGCAGCGGCAAACCGTTGACAACTTTTCCATGAAAATTGATGGAGAAAGGGAAAGCGGTAAAGAGCCTTCACTTTGGAAGGAAGTTAAAATCGTGTTCGAACTCACCGGTAACATCGATGTAGATAAGGCAGAGCGTGCCTGCGAACTCTCTATGAACAAGTATTGTTCCGTTGCTGAAACATTGCGCAGGGGTGGTACCACGTTAACCTGGGAAGTAAGGGTTAATCCTGTAGCCGCGCAAACAAGCAATTAAAACAGTAGGAGCCCGGCAGCCAGTTAACCATCAGCTTCATTGGCGTCGCACACTTGTACAGCAGATCAATAGGGTACTTTTAAAACGCATCAGTAGCACCGCCTTTTATAATAAAATTTCACTCTTCTTCCTTCCTAAAAAGGCGGAA
>JBBQOJ010000312.1:0-4705 GCA_038330815.1 Chitinophagales bacterium
AAGTGCAGTAAAGTTTTCATTAGTAACAGTGAAGATATTCCCTGGTAACCCGGTATTTTTAACAGATGTATTCAATTTCTATCAGTAAATTTGAAAAATAAAATACAAAGATGCGTAACAGCCTTGTCATTCTCATTTTAAGTTTAATTGCAGTTAGTTGTGGTAAAGATAAGTTTACTTCTGCCCCCCAGATTAGCTATAAGTCCGTTAGTCCGGATAGGGTTAGAAGCGGCGTTGTCATTGGTTCTCCAGGCATACCGGAGATCATCCTGAATATCACAGATGCGGAGGGAGACCTGGGATTTAAAACCGGGTCCGACACTTCCTACATTTATATAAAAAATTTATTAATTAACCGGCTAGATTCTTTTGTGCTGCCCGACCTTCAATCCGTAGCGTCTAAAAATTTCCAGGCCGATATCAGGATCAATACCTTTGATATACTGCGTGGTTCTGCCCGCCCCCGACCAAAAGTGGATACCTTGTATTACGAGATATATGTGGTTGATTTTGCAAAAAATAAGAGCAATGTAATTACTACCGGCGATCCCATTTATTTTGAGTTCCCCTAATGAGGTGGGCCCTGCAATTTATATTGTCGCATTCCATTTTTATCGCCTCATGCGCTGCTGCGCTTAGTTTCCAGACTTTACAGTTATTGTCCCACCCTGTTAATTTTTACCGGCTGGGATTTATTTTTTTTGCCACCTTGGCAGGCTACAACGCTTACTGGATGGTGAGTAGGTGGGCCTTTAGCAGTCGGTCTTCTTTAACCAACCTGTTGACCGGCAGCCGGAGTTCGCTGGTAGTGATGGTCATTGCTGCTGCCGGGTTGTTGATATGCATGACCCGCATTCACCTGGTGATTTACAATACCATCATTACTTTTTTATTGCTTTCCTTATATGCCATTCCCCTCTTACCATTTAAATCATTGCATTTTACCCGCAAAGCAGGGTTTTTAAAAACAACGGTGTTGGCATTCGCTTGGACTATGGTGACCACGCTCATACCGCTGCAGGTGTCGTTAGCAGCCTTAAGCCTGCAAGGAGTTGTGGTATTTCTTAACCGGTTGTTTTTAATGTTAATGTTATGCGTCATTTTCGATAAAAGAGATGCGGCCGTTGACAAAATCCGTGGACTGCAAAGCCTGGCTACCTTAATGACTCCCCGCCTGCTGCATATCGTATTTACCGTGATGTGGCTTGCCTATTGTTACACTTGTTATGTGCTATACTTATTGCATATTGATGGGTATTTCGTGTGGGCACTGGCGATAGCAGGAAGTTGCACCCTGGGGGTGTACATGGCCGCCCTACAAAAGCGAGGTTACCTATTCTACTATTTTTTAGTGGACGGCCTCATGTTTTTATCTGCAGTTTGCACCGGGGTGGCGGACTATTTTTTCCGTTAATTTTTTTAGGGAACCGGGCGTGATTGCAGCGGGTGCATTTATAATTGTCGCTGGCTGGTGTCTTCACCAGCTAGGGGAGGCAGCCGTGGGCGGTGTCCCCACTGCCCTCCGGGTGTAAATAGAAAGCGACAATTATAAATGCACCCCTTGCAGCATTGAATTGCAACAATACCATTACATTGGCTAATTTTGCAAAAAAGAAATCAATGGCAAAATCTAAAGAAAAGGTCAAAGCGCCCAAAACTGTACTCACTAAAGAATCCTATACATTTTTACGGGACTATATTAACAATCCTTCCCCAACTGGTTTTGAAAGCAGCGGTCAGAAATTGTGGCTCGAGTATATAAAACCTTTTACCGATTCGTTTTTTACCGATCCCTATGGTTCAGCGGTGGGCGTTGTTAATCCAACCGCTCCCTTTAAGGTAGTGATAGAAGCCCATGCCGACGAAATAAGCTGGTTTGTAAATTACATCACTGCCGATGGCCTTATTTACCTGAAAAGAAATGGGGGAGTAGATCACCAGATTGCTCCATCCATGCGGGTTTTGGTGCATGGCAAAAAGGGACCGGTAAAAGCAGTGTTTGGGTGGCCGGCAATTCATACAAGGGTTGGTAGTGGCGATAAGGAAACACAACCAAAGGTGGAAAACCTTTTTCTTGATTGTGGTGCACGCACCAAACAGGAAGTGGATGCATTGGGCATTCACATTGGCGCCGTGGCTACTTATGAAGATGGTTACGAGGAATTGGCCTATGATTACCTTATCGGCCGTGCATTCGACAACCGCATTGGTGGCTTTATGATTGCAGAAGTGGCGAGGCTGTTACAACTGAATAAAAAGAAATTACCCTTTGCCCTGTATATAGTAAATGCCGTACAGGAGGAAATTGGTTTACGGGGGGCTGAAATGATTGCCCGCAGGATTAAACCGGATATCGCCATCATTACCGACGTAACCCATGATACATCCACTCCCATGATCAATAAAATGATACAAGGGGATACTACCTGCGGCAAAGGCCCTTCCCTTACTTTTGGGCCGGCGGTGCATAATAAATTACTTAGCCTGGTGCAGGAGGTGGCAGAGAAAAAATCCATCCCCGTTCAATTACATACCGTAAGCCGCAGTACCGGTACCGACACAGACGCTTTCGCCTATGCGAATGATGGCTGTCCGTCGGTATTAATATCCATGCCGTTGCGGTACATGCACACCACGGTAGAAATGTTACATAAATCAGATGTTGAAAATACCATTCGGCTGATGTATGAAACCCTGCTTGCCATCACGCCTAAAACCAACCTGAGCTATTTTAGCTAATAACTTTCCCTGTAGGGGAACATCCTCCTGCAGGGATTTTAAAACCGTGCAACAACTTTTACATTCACAAGGCGTGGGGTAAGCCGGTTAGGAATACTATACGTAGTATTGGAAAAATCTTTGATCAATTGGTAGGAGATGGTATTGGGGCGGTCGATAAGGTTAAACACCTCGAAACTCGCCCATATATTTTCAATGCCCTTAAAGGGATGGTGGCTTCGCCGATGATTTTGATCGCTTAACAAGAGGGCGCTAAAACCTATATCCACCCTTATATACGGATCAATGATCAGCGCATTCCTGTAGCGAACACTGTTGGGAATATTGTACGACATATTGCTGCCATACAGCATATTTAGGTGCACTTTAAAATTTTTGTTGGTGTTAAGGTAATCCTGTAAAAACAACCCCAGGGTGATTAACCGGTCGGTTGGGCGCCGCAGCCAGCCTACCTCATTGCTAATACTGTCTACGGGTACCTGGTCGGTTGTTTTTGAATCAATGATTTCACCAGCGGCATTTTTGAATTGAAAATACTGGTCCCCCTCCAGGTTTTCCCGCGTACGCATTAAACCAATACTCAGCCAGCTTTCCGCATCTTTCACCAACTCGCCATACAACCGCGTTTCAATGCCATACGCATAGGCTTTTGCGTTGTTGTTGCCAACATAGCGTAAACGAACATTGTCAATGTCATAGGGTATCACATCCCGTAGGGATTTATAGTACGCTTCCGTAGTTACGCGGAAGGGCCTGCTGCCGTAATTGAAATTATAGTCCAGCCCCATCACCAATTGGTAACTCTTTTGCGATTTTATTTTAGTATCCAGGGTGCCATCATACCGCCTTAATTCACGGTAAAACGGCGGTTGATTATAGCTTCCGGCGGCCAACTTTACCACCACATCCTTACTCCAGTTAGGTTTGATGCTCAATTGAACGCGGGGACTTACAAAAAATTCCTGGTTCAGCGAATTGTAATTATAACGTAGTCCCCCTTGTATCGTGATGTCGCGCCGGGTATTGTGCAGGTTAATATTATCCTGTACATACCCGCTGTATTTTTGTACTGATAGTGCAGCAGACGACTGTAAAAAACTATTCAACCGGCCGGTGTTTAAGGGCAGGGAATACCCGGCGCTGTCCTGGTATTCCCATTCAAATAACTTGTCATCAATATTGGTTTGTTCAAAAGTGTTGCCAAACTGTATAAAGTGCAACCCTTTGTCAATGCTTCCCTTTAGGCTGGCGTTCCAAACCCGTATGCTTAGTTGGTTACGGCCATATTGCTGGTAAAGGCCTGCGCCCAATGGGTTTACAATTTGTCCGAAACTACTGCTGGTATTATCAAAATCACGGTCGCCAAAAAGGTAGGTGCCGGCAATATCAAAATTTTCATTCTCCTTGTTTTCAAACCGGCTCAACATCCATTTAAGGCGCAGGCGTTTGTCGGGCTGGTGCAATATAGCAAAGCCAACCATACTGGTGTTGTAAGCGCTTTTTTCCCGTCCTTCAAAAAAGATATCCAATCCAAGATTGGCCGTAAAAAGAGGGGAAAATACAGAAGATGTTTTTTGGGCTGATTCCGGTACCAGCGCAAACCGGGTGGCCGACGTGCTGGCAAGCAGTTCGAGTTGCAGCCGGTCACTCAGCCGATAGGTAAGATAGGCCTGAAGATCGCTGGAGGAGGGAATGTAGGCGCCTTTTATTTCCTGGCTGCTTAGCAGGTTGCGGTTGCTTCGGTTACGCACGCCTATTAAATAGGTGAAGCGTTCTTTTTTGGCGGAACCTTCCAGGTGAAGTCCTTGTTCCAGCAAACTAACATAGGCAGAGCCGCCAAAACTGGTTGGCTTTTTATATTGTATATCCAGTACGCTACTCATTTTATCGCCATACCTGGCCTGGAAACCACCGTTGTAAAACTGGATGTTTTTGGCCATTTCCGGGTTGATAAAACTGAGCCCTT
>JBBQOJ010000313.1:0-4699 GCA_038330815.1 Chitinophagales bacterium
GGTATAGGTATGCAGGGGCGTATGGTCCAGGGTAAGCATGCGTTTGGCAATTTCATCCATCTTCGTCCAGGCATCGCAATACGAATTTTTGGTGTCGCCATTACTGGTTATTGTGGATTAATATAGGATTCCAATTCTTCCATCATCAGTTTACTTCCCACAAAAAAAGGCGTACGTTCGTGCACTGCAGTGGGTTGTATTTCCAGGATGCGCTGTTTTCCATCAGTAGCCTTGCCCCCTGCCACTTCCACAATAAAAGCAAAGGGGTTACACTCGTACAGCAACCGCAATTTACCGCCTGGCTTATCTTTAATAGCAGGGTACATAAAGATGCCCCCTTTGATAAGGTTCCGATGTACGTCACTTACCATACTGCCGATATAACGTTGGGTGTACGGGCCACCGTTGGCCTCATTTTTTTGCTGGCAAACATTAATATATTTCCGCACATTTTCTTCGTATTGAAAAAAGTTGCCATGGTTTACAGAGTAAATGCGTCCTGCCGGCGGGCACTTGATATTGGGATGACTAAGGGTATATTCACCAATCGAGGGATCGAGGGTAAACCCATTTACCCCCCTGCGGGTAGCATACACAAGGATGGTAGAAGAGCCATAAATCACGTATCCCGCCGCTACCTGGTTAATCCCCTTCTGTAAAAAATCATCAATGGTCACCGGTGTCCCAACAGGGGTTACCCGTCTGAATACACTGAATATAGTACCGATGGATACATTTACGTCGATGTTGGCGCTACCATCTAAAGGGTCGAATAAACAAACATACTTACTATTATTGCTGATGTCGTCATCAAATACCAAAATGTCCTCCAACTCTTCACTGCCAATACCGGCACAACTAATGCCATGCCTCAATACCCCTACAAACTGGTTATTGGCATATTCATCCAGTTTCTTCACCTCTTCTCCCTGCACATTAACACTACCGGCATCCCCTAAAATATCTACCAACCCTGCTTTATTCACCTCTACATTCACCCTTTTGGAAGCCAGGCCGATGTCCCTGAGCAAGCCAGACAATTCGCCGGTGGCATGTGGAAAATCCCTCATTTGCTGTATAGTGAATTCATCCAGTGTTTGTACTCTACGGTTAATGATCATACTTAATTTTTGATTGCAAATTTTAGAAATTAGCTTTGCGGGTCAAATGTAGTAAGATTATCAATCATGGTTACTCATTTTCTGATATTCACTGTTTTGAATTGTTGAATTAACTAAATGAATGAAATGAAGGTTTTTAAGTTTGGAGGCGCAAGTATAAACAGTATTGATAGAATTAAATCCGTAGCTGATATCATCCGGTCGTACCGTGGCGAAAAGACACTGGTAATTGTTTCTGCCATGGGCAAAATCACTAATGCGCTGGAGGAAGTAGCTACCTGTTTTTATGAAGGAGATAAAGCCAGGGCCCTGGCGCTTTTTCAACAAATTAAAGATCAACATACCACCCTGTCAGTGCAGCTTACCGGTACCGCTGCTCATGGCTTAAACGATGTGTTTACCGAAGTGGAATGGTTGCTGCATGACAAACCGGTGAGGGATTTTGATTACTACTACGACCAGGTGGTATGCTGTGGTGAGTTATTGAGCACCGCTATCATCAGCCATTACTTGCAAACCATCGATCTTGATAACCAATGGGTGGATGTAAGGGACATTGTGCGAACGGATGACAATTTCAGGGAAGCGATCATCGACTGGGCCTTTACCAGGGAAAAGGTATCCGGTACTATTGTACCCATGTTTGAATCGACAGACATTGTAATCACCCAGGGATTTATTGGTGCCACGGATGAAAATGAAAGCACCACGCTGGGTCGCGAAGGAAGTGATTTCAGTGCCGCTATTTTTGCCAATATGCTCAATGCAGAAAGCCAAACCATCTGGAAAGATGTGGAAGGCGTAATGAATGCCGATCCCAAGGTATTTCCGGAAGCCAGCTTTATCCCTGCCCTCAGCTATGCCGAAGTAATTGAGATGGCCTATTATGGTGCCCAGGTGATACATCCAAAAACCATCAAGCCCTTGCAAAACAAAGGTATTCCATTGCACGTGCGCTGCTTTCTTAATCCTGCCGCTGCGGGCACTATTATTAGTAATCAACCGGTGCATCATTTGCCTCCAATCATTGTATTAAAAAACGACCAGGTGCTGATGCAACTCACTTCCCGCGACTTTTCTTTCGTTGAAGACAGCCTTGTGGGAAAACTGCATGCCATCTTTGCTGCCAATAAAACCAGGCCCAACCTTTCACAAAATAGTGCCATCCGACTGCTTTGCTGCCTGGATAACAAGCCTGAAAAAATTGAAAAAATTGCGCTGGAAGCAAGCGCCTGGTTTGACGTACAGGTAGAAAAAAACTGTACCCTGTTAACCATCCGCCATTATACTAACGCTGTTGTTGAAAAATTAACTTCCCTGCGCCATAGGGTACTCAGCCAGCAAACCAACGAAACCATCCAGGTGCTGATGAAAGACTAACCATTGTAGTGCAGGTAAATTGATTTCAATGACAATGAGCCACCATGGCATTCAGCGGGTATTGCAACCTCAATAAAATGTAAAGTAATAACCGCTACTTTTTACAGGTAGTTACGACGTAATGTTACTGACGATGGATATGGCCCATTAACTCCTGCTATTGTTTGCGAGGCAAATTAATTAATGATATAGTCCCCTTTTTTATTTATCAGGATGATGGGCAGTTGCTTCTTTGCTTCAAAGTAATCGAAGGCTTCCTTTAGAGATAAGGAAAAGGTTTGCAGGGGTTTATTTTCTTTGGTAGCATGCGTCAAAAATTCGAATGATTTTTTTACACTGTATTTTACGGGAAACACATGTACAGGAATAAACTCCTGTCCCATGTCCCTGGCCTGGGAAGAAAGCACATATAATTCTTCAATCGGAAAATCTGCCACCGGTATGCAGCCTGTGGAAACACAACTGCCATGTATATAAATATTATTACCGGGATGCAAAGAATCGCTGAGTAAGCGATCTGAGGCGTTGGGATAGTTTAAACCAAGTGCCAAATGGTAGTTGCTGTTGGGGTTAAATTCATTGATATAATAAAAACCCTCCGGTACCTGGTAATCGCCCTCCATTCTTTTGGGCCCCATGGTACCACTCTGCATGCAAACTTTATAGGTTTTAAACAACTTAAATCCACCAGTCGCTGATTCACGCACCCATACCTCCAATTGTCGGTCGTACTTAAAACTGCGCATATACACCTGCTCAGGCGGCCATTGTAATTGTTTATCTTCAAACTGTTTTCTCAAGGTATCCTCTACCTTACTAAAAATCCCTGCAGTTCGCCCTCCCTGTGATTTATTGTAGCTGATATAGGCAGTTTGAGAAATCAGCGAACCTATTGCCATAAATGCAAAGAGAAAGGTGAGTATGCAATGGGAATACCAGGATTTCATTGATGATAAATTGGCGTTGTTGATGATGTAAGGCAAAAATAGCAATTTTATCAAAGCAGCATTTGTTAAAAGACATAGCTGCAAAAAATAAAATATGCATTTAATGTAATGTAATGCACTACAAAAAAAACGTGCAAAAAAATTGTCCACACCCTGTTAATGATTGGGCCTTAATAAGAGAAGTGGCAGGCAACCATTACCTGCCACCACCATTTGCTTCCACAATAGGGGCTGCTACAAGTTACCCCTCGCCTCCTGTTCTCTTTCCAAAGCTTCAAACAGGGCTTTAAAGTTCCCTTTGCCAAAACTACGGGCGCCTTTGCGTTGAATAATTTCGAAAAACAGGGTGGGCCTGTCTTGCAGGGGCCGCGTGAATATTTGCAATAGGTAGCCTTCTTCATCGCGGTCGATCAGGATACCCAGTTTGCGCAGGGGCTCCAGGTCTTCCTCTATGGTACCTACCCGTTCCAATACAGTGTTGTAATAACTATCGGGGATGCTTAAGAAAGTGATCCCCCGTTGTTGTAATTCGTTCACCGTTTTTACAATATCATTGGTAGCAATGGCCACGTGTTGTACCCCCTCCCCCTGGTAAAATTCCAGGTATTCTTCCACCTGGCTTTTTCTTTTTCCTTCAGCGGGTTCGTTGATAGGGAATTTAACATAGCCATTGCCATTACTCATTACTTTACTCATCAGGGCCGAATATTCCGTGGAAATATCTTTATCATCAAAAGTTAAGATATTACGAAAGCCCATTACGTTTTCATAAAACCCGGCCCAGGTATTCATCTGGTGCCAGTCAACATTGCCCACACAATGATCAACATACAAAAGGCCGGTATCAACCGGTTGGTACCCGGTTTCCCAGGCGTTGAATCCCGGCATAAAAACACCGGTATAATTTTGACGTTCAATAAACAAATGGACCGTTTCACCATAGGTGTGAATACCACTCATGACTACCTCGCCGCCTTCATCACGAAGGGTAACAGGTTCAAGATAACTCTTTCCTCCCCTGGCCGTTGTTTCGCGCCAGGCACGCCCGGCATCCGCAACTTTCAATGCCAGTACTTTTACGCCATCCCCATGTCGATACACATGGTCTGCAATGGCATTATCCGGCCGTAGGGCGGTTGTTAATACAAAAGTGAGTTTGTGTTGACGGAGAACATAACTTACCCTGTCCTTTACGCCGGTTTCCGGACCGGCATAGGCAAGCGACTGAAAGCCAAAAGCGGTCTTATAAAA
>JBBQOJ010000314.1:0-4697 GCA_038330815.1 Chitinophagales bacterium
TGTCACGTCTTAAGTTCAAACAAGTGGTAAACTTTGCTCTGAAATAAATACTTCGAAACAATATTTACTGGTAAACTTTGGACTGAAACACTGGTAAACTATGCTCTGAAATAAGTGGTAAACTATGGTGCGTAATATCCACGGTAGCGGGTAATCCGATAAATGATATCCGCCAAATGGGAAAAGTAAAGTTTGTAATGAAGGAAGGCGCCATTTATAAAAGCGAATAACCCTCAACGTTACCAGTGTAGTAACCCTACGACAGCGCCTTCCGGAAAAGGAGACATCATTACCTGCATCGCGTATTGTGGGAATTCTGCACTACCTGTAAGGAACTTGCCGATAGGTGTATGTTTAACCGGTAACGGCTTTACAAATGAAGCAGGCCCATTTTATACAGGCCATTCACTGGCTTATTGTCCCAAAACAATTCAAAATCCGCTAACCCGGCAGCTTCATAATTCATTTTAATTTCCTGCCTGGTAAGCAATTGGTTATTATTAACAGAAAGTAAAGGCAACATACACTGAAGCCAGGCCCCCTGGGGCACACTCATCTTTATTTGCAACACATCGGTGCGGCTTTGAAAGGTTAATACACACACTTCCCATTGCTGCCCTTTTTTAGATTTAGTGATTATTTCGGCTGTTGGAGGATTGCCCAGCCAGGCAATTTTAGTAGTGGGTTTATCATTAAAGTTATTGGCTTCTCCAAGAACAATGGTGATATAATCGGGGGCCACCGAAGTTTTTGGCACCTTAACATCAAACCATTTTTGCAATGGATAGTCAATACAGGCGCCTTGCATAAAGTTTAGCAGTGATTTCTTCAGGCCAAAACTAAAAGTGTCATGATCGGCGCCAGTAGGATCAGCATGAACAATATCATTGTTGGCAAAAGTACCGGTGTCAACTGACTGTTTTATTACTTTATATTTTTCGGGGTTCAAACCAACAGGACTGTGGGCCGTCATAGCAAACTGGTGCCAGAAAGCCGACTGCAATATGCCTGCTGCAAAAAACTGGCGTACCATTTCAAGTGAATCAATAGTTTCCTGGGCGGTTTGGGTAGGAAAGCCATACATCAGGTAGGCGTGTACCATAATGCCGGCTTCTGTAAAATGGCGGTTAACTGCGGCCACCTGCGCCACGGTAATTCCCTTTTGTATCAAGGCGAGTAGCCGGTCGCTCGCCACTTCCAATCCACCCGATACGCCTATGCAACCGGAAGCTCGTAACAACAGGCACAGGTCGCGGGTAAAGCTTTTTTCAAAACGAATATTGGTCCACCAACTTACCACCAGTTTTCTTTTAATGATTTCAATGGACAATGCCCTCATTAGGGAAGGTGGTGCAGCTTCATCCACAAAATGAAATCCATTTTCACCCGTTTGCGCCATCAGCGTTTCCATCCGGTCGCAAATTAACGAGGCAGTAATTGGTTCATATACTTTGATATAGTCGAGCGAAATATCACAAAAAGTGCATTTTCCCCAGTAGCATCCATGTGCCATGGTAAGTTTGTTCCATCGTCCGTCACTCCAAAGACTATGCATTGGATTAATAATTTCTATAGCGGAAATATATTTATCAAGCAATAAATCGCTGTAATCGGGCGTACCCACCTGGCCTTGTTTATAATCGGCGCAGGCTTTATTATCAAAATAGGTTACCTGGTTATCCACAAGGGTGAAAGTTCTTTTCAAAGAGTCGACCGGTATCTCTCCCTTTACAAAGCGAACCAGGTTTTCCATGGGAGCTTCCCCATCGTCGAGGGTGATGAAATCGAAAAATTCAAACACCCTGGGATCAGACAGGGAGCGCAGTTCTGTATTGGCAAAGCCTCCACCCATTGCCACTTTGACCGTTGGATTGGTTTTCCTGATCCACTGACCGCAACGCAATGCCGCATACAAATTTCCGGGAAAGGGTACGGAAATGGCCACCATCATGGGCTGAACTGCCTTCATCCTTTGCTGCAATAAAGTTATCAGCAGTTCATCTACGTAGGAATAGGGTGCCTGCAAAGCGGTATATAGTTCGTTAAAACTATTGGCAGATCTCGCCAGTCGCTCGGCATAGCGGCTAAATCCAAAATGAGGATCGATACATTCCTTTACCAGGTCGGACAAATCTTCCAGGTACATGGTGGCCAGGTGCTTGGCCTTATCCTGCAAGCCCATGGAACCAAATGCCCATACCAGGTCGTCCAGCTGTTTAAATCGGTCGGCTTCGGGAAGAAAATTTCTTTTGGCCAGCCGATGAGCCAGTGTTGGATTGCGGCCTTGTAAAAATCTTATCACCGGCCGGATGGTATTGATATAGTCCTGCTGCAGGGAAATCATTCGCCTGGCATTTTCCGAAAACCCAGCTGGTGATTGTTCGCCAATCTTGTCAAATAAACAGGTGAGCCCTTCTGTCGAAAACATCCTTAGCATAACTTCTATGCCCAGGTCGGCCTGGCAGGATGGGATAGCAAGGGTGTTCAAAAATCCTTTGAGGTAGGCGGTAGCGGGATAAGGTGTATTTAACTGGGTAAACGGTGGTGTTATCAGTAAGACGGGAGCACTCAACTATTAATATTTAGACGGCAAAAATATTGCTTAATATTTAAATGGCGGCTGTTTGTGAAGGGTGATTGGTGAAAATGCTACGGGTAATTGATTAGTAAAATGCCGGCCTTGGTGAAAACCGGCACTTACTTATCAAAAAGGATTGGATTATTTAACTGGACTGTTAGCCAACAGGTATAACCAGCGTTTCTTAACTAATATCCTGTCAAAGTATTACATCGGAAAGATTTGGTGAAGTCCTTCTTTATAACACCATATCAATTGATTACCAAAATGGAATACTTAAGAAAGAAATTTAAGTGACAATCATTTACAAAAAAATCGTAGGAGTGTTTATGGAAGAGAACACCATTTATTATAGTGTTATATATAGATTTAATATGCAAATCTCCATCATTCTCAATGAATATTGTTACAATTTCCAGGTAAATATTTATATAATTTACGGATTGACCAAGTGGGGCCGGGGACAAAATACCTTTATTACAAGGTTCTCCAAAGGTTAGTCACCCACTGCCTGACTTTCTACCTACTCCCGCCCCAACCATAAATCTCGTTTGGATGGATATCGTATCCTGGATACTCAATGACGATGAATAACTGCCGAGGCTTGGATATAAAAAGAGGCTGCCAATATTTGACAGCCTCTAATAAGTAGCAACTTTAGTTATTTACTGTTTTACGATTTTGCCATTATATATGATGGCACCTTTTTCATCCACAATGGTAAGAATGTAAATACCCGTTTGAAGCGCCCCTGCTTTATCAAATGATTTACGGCTACTCCCCTTTGGAATCACCCACCGGTCCGTAGCAACACGTTTACCTGTTGCATCAAAAAGCGACAAAGCAACCCCCTGCGCATTTTTTGTAGTGAAGTCGACCGTAAAATTACTTGCAACGGGATTGGTTAGTACATACGCGAGTGTTTTATCAATAATAACTCTAACATTAACGGTAATGGAATATTTGTACAATCCATCCATATCCACCTGCTTAATGCGGTAATAATTAAGTCCGGCCACCGGCCTGGCATCAAATACATTGTATCGTTTTGTTTCATCACTGTTGGCACTTGCTTTTATAGTGGATACCAATGTCCAGTTAGCACCACCATCAATACTTTTTTCAACATCGAAATACTTGTTGTTGATCTCCGAGGCAGTGCTCCAGTTAACAGCTATGCCGGTGCCTTTTTGTTTGGCCGATACGCTTAAAAATTCTACCGGAAGCGGACCACCGCTGGGACAGGTAGCCAGCTTAATGTCGTCAATCGCATAGTCATTTCCACATCCGCCCGTGATACCATCACTGAGTATCAGGCGAATATTCTGCACACTGAATAAACCCGTGGTAGGCAGGGTAAATACGCCGCCCAACTGCACCCAGGTGGGGGTGGGTGAATTAGGAACCGCCGCAGCGGTAACAGGGGATCCAATAAAAGGAACCCATGAATTATCTTCTGCCTGGTATTCGAGGATAAAGGAGATATTGGGCAATAACAACCCGCCTCCACAAATATTGATGTTGTTTACATTCATGAAAAACATGCTGGCGGAATAATAACCCGCTGGAAATCCGGATGGACTGTTAACGGTGTGGCTGTAAAACGCATTGCCATTACCATTTATTACAATCATCCTGCCATTAACATCACCGGTATGGTCTGGGGAATTGTGCCAGTCGGGTTTTTGTTGTGCATTGTTGATCACCCTGTATATACCTTCCGCCACCAACTCCCCTGCGGCCTGGTAGGTTAAGGCTGTTGTGATGATATCCGGGTGACTCACCGCTGTAGTACCGGATCCAAAAGTTTCTGTAAAAAGCGCGGTTTCATTTGCACAAAACATTTGCGCCTTTGTGGTGGTACCAATACCCAACAGTAGTAAAAGGCTGGTGGCGCACAGCATAAATTGCATGCGAGTGCAGGCAAGTGTAAATTTTCCGATCATAAAATAGTATTTAAGGATAAATAAATAGACCTCGATTAATATAGGAAATCGGTAATTTTCAAAAGGTTGGATAGAGTGCAGTAGTAGTAGGTCAACAGAAAAAAAATTGTAATCCCCTGGTACCTGCTAAGGCAACAACGGTAAATTTAATACTAGTTTTTATAAAAACAACT
>JBBQOJ010000315.1:0-4680 GCA_038330815.1 Chitinophagales bacterium
ACTACCGCAGATCACTGCTGAAAGGGTCAGCACAAATCAGCGGGACCAATCCGCAAATCAGCGGGACCAGTCTGCGTAAATCAGCGGGAAAAAAAGCAGAAAACATCAGAATGCATTTACTTTTCTGAAAATCGATGTGGCAATATCCTCGCAATTAAAATTTACCAGGAGCGCAAGTTTTGATCTTGATAATTTCAAGTACGTAATAACTTGTTTATGATGAACTTTTAGTAGTGTCTCAACAGATTTAACTTCTATTATCACTTTATGCTCTACTAAAAAATCCAACCGATAGCCTAGATCCAGCTGAATTGTTTCATACTTCATTGGCAAACCTAACTGGGTTGCGAATAGTAAGCCTTTTTTATTCAGTTCAAAACCCAATGCCGCTTCATAGGCTGATTCTAATAAACCTGGTCCCAACTTATTATACACACTAAAAATGCAGCCGCGTATTTCATAAGAGATTTCATTTTCCGTCATACAGGATCATTTTACAGATAACGAAAATAGGGGGTATATATAAAATTACGTAGGGGTTTTCACCCTACAATTAGGGATAAAAAAACGGCGGGGTAAACAATAAAACGTAAATCCGCATGGGAAATTTGCTCCTGTATAATCGCTGAGGTACTACCGCAGATCATCGCTGAAAGAATCAGCGAAAATCAGCGGGAACAATCTGCGTAGGTCAGCGGGAAAAAAAGCAGGTTTTCCGAAGATGATCATTGCCGTACCACTGCAGATCACCGGGACCAATCATCACAAATCAGCGGGAAAATAACCACCAATCAAAAGTTATTTCCCATACCCATTATTTTTTGATAAATTATTTTGGCTATTTTTAATAATGCGCTGCCGGAAACCGGCAGGCAGTTGTAAAGAAATAGTTACATTAAAATTAGCATCATGACTACCATAGAAAATGAATCTCTACGCATTACCATCAACCCGGTGGGAGCTGAGCTAACCAGTTTATTTAATAAGGCTACCGGCCGTGAATATCTATGGCAGGCGGATGCTGCCTATTGGCCTAAACATTCGCCGGTATTGTTTCCCATTATCGGAACCTTAAAAGATAACCACTATTATTTCGAAGAAAAGGAATACCAACTCTCCCGCCATGGATTTGCACGGGAGAAGACTTTTACCGTTACTATGAAATCGGCTACCACCGTTGCATTTGAATTAACAGATGATGCAGCTACGAGAGCGGTATACCCGTTTCAGTTTACGCTTAGCCTGCAATATACCCTGGAAGAAAACCGGCTAAGTGTTGCTTACCACGTTACCAACAATGGCAACGCAGCCATGTATTTCTCTGTAGGTGGGCACCCCGCTTTTAAAATGCCTATTGAGGAGGGCCTTGCATATGAAGACTATTACCTATTGTTTAATAATATTGAAACTACCGGCCGGTGGCCTATCAATGCGGTCGGGCTCCTGGAAAAAAACCCGGTGCCTTTACTCAACAATACCCAACTGTTGCCCCTTACAAAGGAATTGTTTTATAAAGATGCCATTGTAATAAAGCACCCCGCTTCCAACGAGGTGCAATTGAAATCAGACAGACACCCGGCCGGTTTAAGCTTTTCTTTTGAAGGCTTTCCCTTTCTCGGAATATGGGCCGCCAAAGATGCCGACTTCCTTTGCATTGAACCCTGGTGTGGTGTAGCAGATAGCGTAAACAGTCAGCCTTTACTTGCTCAAAAAGAAGGCATTGAAACCTTAGCACCGGGAGACGAATTTGTGCGCACCTGGCGGGTAGCAACTTTCTGATTACCTGCCGGATGATAACTGTTAATACAGTGTTCTATAACAAAAATTCCCAAAGCACCTTCATGGGCTATTGGGTAGCCCACTATGGTACCCGAAAATTACGAACGGCTATTGGTAGGAAGGTGTAAGGCCAATATTGTAAAAAAAGAAACTCCATTTATCTGTTTGTTCTGCAATGATTTGTCGGGTGCTTTTGCCTGCTCCATGGCCGGCGCTGGTTTCTATCCTGATCAAAACCGGCAAGTCGCCCTGTTGGTTTTCCTGCAGGGTAGCTGCAAATTTAAAAGAATGGGCGGGTACCACGCGGTCGTCGTGATCAGCAGTGGTAATCAGGGTGGCGGGATAGGTTTCAGGCTTCACATTATGCAACGGCGAATAGGCATACAGGTAATCAAACATTTCCTTGCTATCAGCTGAAGTGCCATAGTCGTATGCCCAGCCCGCACCGGCTGTAAACCGGTGATAACGCAGCATATCGAGTACGCCTACTGCGGGGAAAGCAACCCGGCACATCCCGGGTTGTTGGATGATGCAGGCGCCTACCAGCAGTCCTCCATTGCTGCCACCTTCTATGGCCAGCAAATCAGCCGATGTGTATTTATTGCTTACCAGGTATTGTGCAGCTGCAATAAAATCGTCAAATACATTTTGCTTTTTTGTTTTGATACCCTGCTCATGCCATTTTTCGCCATATTCACCACCACCCCTTAAATTGGGTACTGCGTAGATACCGCCGTTTTCCAGTAAGATAATATTGGATGTGCTGAAGGCAGGGGTGAGGTTAACACTGAACCCCCCATAGCCATATAAAAGGCAGGGGTTTTTTCTGTTCAGGTTCTGGCCTTTTTTATAGGTGAGGATCATCGGTATTTTAGTACCGTCTTTGGATGTATAAAAAACCTGCTTGGATTCGTAGTTTTCAGGTTTAAATTGTACCGCCGGACTTTTATACAATTCAGTTTCCCCGGTTGCAATAGTTAACTTATAAATGGTAAATGGACTGGTGTAGGCAGTATAGCCAAAATACAATGTTTTGTCCTCCTGCTTTGCTACAAATCCATTGGCAGTACCAAGGCCCGGTAATGCTATCTCCCTTACCTGCCGGCCATTGTGGTCATATTCAAATACTTTTGTTACTGCGTCTTTCAGGTAAGTGGCAAAAAGTTTGCCGCCGGCGGCAGTGGCTGAAAGGACTTCTGTAGTAGCAGGGATAACAGTCCGCCAACTGGCCTCTACCGGGTTTTCTACCTCCGCTGCTACCAGTTTGACGGTGGGTGCATCGCGATCTGTTTGTATGAAAAACTTTTTATCATCCACGTCCACTATGAAGTGTTGGTTTTTAGTATCCTTTACCAGGGTAACCACCGGGGAAGTTGATTTGCTGATATCAATTATGCACACATCATTGCCATAGGTTTCATTGGCGCCATAGACGATCAGCCAACGTTGGTTTTCGCTCACGCCCGCCCAGATGTAGCGGTAAGGCTTAACCGAGCCGCCATATACAAGGCGATCTTCCGATTGCGGTGTACCCAGTTGATGGTACATCAATTTATGCATGTCGGTAATCCCGGCCAGGAGGCTACCTTCCTTTGGCCGGTCGTACGTGCTGTAAAAAAAGCCCTCATTACCTTTCCAGCTGGCCGTGCCAAATTTGATATCCAACAAGGTATCGCCAACAGCCTTTTTTGAAAGGGCATCTATTACGATGATTTTCTGCCAGTCACTTCCCCCCTCTGAAATATTATAGGCAGCCAGGGAGCCATCCCTGGAGAAACTGATACTTGATAATGAGGTAGTGCCGTCTTTAGAAAAAGTGTTGGGATCCAAAAAAACAGTTGCTTCCCCGCCACCGATCTTTTCCCGGTACAGTACGGCTTGTTGTTGCAAGCCCGAGTTTTTGGAAAAGTAGAGGTAATCCCCCTCCCGTGTAGGGGCTGAAAATTTTTCGTAATTAAATAGCTCCTCGTACCTTTTGCGAATGCTTTCCCGGAAAGGAATTTGTTGCAGGTATTGTTGTGTAACTTCATTTTCGGTCTTTACCCATTCCCCGGTAGCCGCACTGGTGTCATTTTCCAGCCAACGGTAGGGATCTGCTACATCGGTGCCAAAATAATTGTCCTTAATATTGGTGTCTTTTTTTGTAACGGGATACTTCACTGCAATTGTTTTGAATGTTGAAAGTTGGTTGTTGTTATTATTACAAGCGGCAATTAATATTACTCCTGCAATCAACAGGAAATTTTTTTTCATGATGTTAATTTAAAAGTAAACCACCCGGTAAAAAATACCACGCTTCAATATACAATTTTATAGGTACACGTTATAAGGACTTGCTTAATTAGCTATTTCATACACCGCTTATTTGCCAGGCAACAAAGGTTTAGCAGGATGGGTAAAAGATGGCCTTTGTGGCCGGCACCTTCTTTATGTAATTTTTATTATATTCGTAGATGTCAGCAAATGGATGCTATTTTCAACCAATCACGAAACTCCTCATGTGCTTTAAATTTTTCCCTTTTTATATAATTTGCCTGCTGGCCATAGTGTTGCCTGGCTATGAGGAACTACATGCCCAGGAGGTAAAGGAGACGCTGGTAAAAGATATCGAAAACGCTGCTACCGTCGTCGAACGGGTAGCAGCCACAGGAAAATTGGCAACTTTTTATTATGAAAATTACGACGAACATAAGGGGGATAGCCTGTTATATCTTCAGTTGCAACTGGCAGAGGCAGAACGCAACCAGCAATTGGTGCTGGCAGTGCTTTTTCATACACCTGTTGATGGGGTGTACAATCTAAAACGAAGTGAACGGCAACAGCATGTCAGACGTTGGTTAACCCGTGCACTGGACTATACCCGTTCCAATGGATTAAATGATGACATGGCCCTGGCATATT
>JBBQOJ010000316.1:0-4675 GCA_038330815.1 Chitinophagales bacterium
ACGGCGATACCAAATATGCCTGGGATGTTCGAAAGGCAGGACTTGGGTTGTTACGCAATTTGCCGGGTGATGCGCAACCGGTTAACCTGATTGAAGATTGTGCCGTAGCACCGGAAGACTTACCGGCGTATATCCGCGACCTGCAGGTGGTATTGGACAAATATGGCGTAAATGCTTCCTACTATGCACATGCCGGGGCAGGAGAATTGCACGTTGAGCCAATGCTTAATTTGAAGTCGGCAGAAGGGGTAACGTTATTTCGTACCCTATTGGCGGAAACAGTATCCCTGGTAAAAAAGTATGGAGGATCGCTCTCCGGCGAACACGGCGATGGAAGGTTAAGGGGAGAATATATATCAACGATGGTAGGTAAAGAAACCTATGCCTTGTTTGAAGAAGTAAAAAATATTTTTGATCCGTTAAACGTATTTAATAAGGGTAAAATAACGGGTACACCCCCGATGGACGGGCACCTGCGCATGCGGGTTAACCAACCGCCGGCCCCGTTGGCCACCAGTTTCGATTTTTCGCAACAAGGCGGAATGTTGCGGTTGGCAGAAAAATGTTCCGGTTCGGGGGATTGCAGGAAAAGTGAAATTACCGGTGGCACCATGTGCCCCAGTTACATGGCCACCCGTAATGAAAAAGATACTACCCGGGCCCGGGCGAACCTGTTACGCCAGTTTCTAAGTGATCCGCAGGACGTTGCACCACTTGATCATGTGGAGATTAAAGAAGTGATGGACCTTTGCCTTAGTTGTAAAGGGTGTAAAACAGAATGTCCTTCGGGGGTTGATATTACTAAATTGAAAGCGGAATTTTTACAGCAGTATTACCGCAAAAAAGGATTCCCCTTGAGGGCGAGGATGGTAGGGAATTTTGCCGGGCAAATGAAGGTGGCAGCCCTATTTCCCCCGTTGTATAACCTGTTGTTTGGTACTCCTTTTACCCGGCGGCTTATTAACCGGTTGGTAGGTTTTCATCCCGATAGAACCATGCCTTTGTTGGCAGGTACTACCTTGAGCGCCTGGTTTAACAAACGCCTTCGGAGTGATATTGATACTGGCAGAAAAGTATATTTTTTTTGTGATGAGTTCACCAATTATTATGATGTTGAAATTGGTAAAAAGGCGATCCTTTTGTTGGAATTGCTCGGTTACGAAGTGATTATTCCCGATCATGCGGAAAGTGGTCGTTCCTTTTTATCCAAAGGGATGGTTGATAAAGCCGCTGCAATCGCCAACCGAAACATACGCTTGCTTGCTCCCCTGGTGTCGGAAGCCATCCCTGTGGTGGGTGTGGAGCCATCAACGATACTTACCCTGCGGGATGAATACCCCGACCTGGCTACCGATGATAATAAGGTAATGGCGGCATCGCTGGCCAGGCATACGTATACTTTCGAAGAATTTATAGCGCTTGAATCGGCAAAAGGTTGGGTACCAAAGGAATTATTTACAAAAGAAAAGCGGACCATAATGGTGCATGGGCATTGCTACCAAAAAGTATTATCCTCGCAACATTACAGTAATACCATGTTAAGCATCCCCGAAAATTACCAGGTGCATTTTATCCCATCCGGTTGTTGCGGCATGGCCGGGTCGTTTGGCTATGAAGCCGAACACTACGACATTTCGCAACAGGTGGGGGAACTGGTGTTGTTTAAGGCGGTACGCAGTTTTTCCGAAGATGCCATTATTGCTGCAGCCGGTACTTCCTGCAGGCACCAGATTAAGGACGGTACAAAAAGGCTGGCGAAGCACCCTGTAGAGATTTTATGGGAAGCACTGCTGTAAAAAAAAATGTTGCCATACAGTGGCAACAATAAATAACTTAAGGCTGGTAAGTTTTTAAAATTAAACAGCCGGTTGTTATAAGAACCGGCTGTTTGATAAATTTATTTTCGCGTAAGCGTAATTGTGGTTAATTCACCAGGTGCATCACCGGTAAAAGTGCCTGAAAACTGTTTGCAGTCGAAAGACGAAACCACGAAAGGATCGATCCCAAAAGTAACAACATTACCGGCAATTGACCAGGTACTCGAACTATTTTTCGGAGGCGTACAGGCAATCCCTGTATCGTTGAAAGAAATAGTCTTATCTGCCTTAAATACTACTTCATCATCCAATTGGCAGGCCGGGTAGGCTGCAAATTCATTAACAGTAGGTGAAGCAGCATCTTTTTTATAAGTAACTGCGGTAAGCCGGTACGTACCAGCCAGGTTGTTGTCATTTAGTTCACAAACTTTTTCAGGGACTTCTTCCTTTTGGCAACTCAGGAGGGAAAAAGATAACGCTAGGAATGGTAAAAATAATTTCTTCATGTGATTGTTAATTTTGAACGATAGGTTTACCTCCACCAAAATTCAAATATCCTGCCAAATTAATGCTGTGATTGCTATTACCAATAAGGTCATTTTTTTCTTACTGGCGGAAGGATGTAATGGGCCACCAACTTAATAAGATTAAAATCTAAAATAACAATTTACCCAAATTGGGCAATTAAATAACCATTCTGTGATTAATATGTGGTACAATAGCCGGTTTATCATTTTTTTGTTCCTCTTATATTGTCCATCATTGCAACAAACTGGTCCATCATCTGGTGGTATCCCGAAAGCGTTACTGGCTTTTCAATAACCAGCACAACGCCTGCATCATGGCTCTCACGAGTAAGTGTTTTGTCTGAATAGGTGGTATAGATAGCTACAGGGATTTCCGATAAACGTTTGTCGGCCTTTAATGCATCAAGCGTCTGGCTGCCGTTCATCTTTGGCATATTCTGATCAAGCACTATCAGGTCGGGGAAATTTGCCGGCTCTTTTATGGAAGCCAGGTAACCCAATACTTCCATGCCATTTTCAGCGATGTATTGTAATTGGATGTCGTTACGGTTGTTAATAAAATCTACGAATAACAACCGGTCATCCTCATCATCTTCTGCCAATATAATATACTTGGTTTTCATGCCTGTTAAGTTTTACGTTTTGAGAAAAGGCCAGGTAGCTAATAAATTCAGATACAATGCCTTCCTTACTTTTCCCAGGATTACTCCTTTATGTTTTTCAGCAATTATTTTAGAAATAGCCAGTTCTATACCAGTTGATTCAAATTTATTTTTGTTAGGTACCCCTGGGAAAAGGGTAAAGATGCTGGTGCAAACCAATCATCAAAACCAATCCCATTTTCGTTACTGCTTACAGCATAATAAGGGCCAAGGATGGCACCAGGGGTATTCCATGTTTCGGGGATACCATTTTGAATGGATATCGATATTGGGAGCAGCCCCTTTTTTAGCAAATTTTAATGCAGTGCTAATCCACATTGCAGCAAAAAACCCTTCAAGTGTTAAATATTGTTTTTTTTTTAAAATAATTTCATGTTTTCACAGTGCTTTATCCGTACCCCCCTCCAGTATTGATTTTTTTATTGCAACCATAAAGCGATATTTCATTTGTAGTACACAGGGGGGTGTTCGTTTTCCGACAGCTAATTTTAGCTTTGTGGCCAATGTATTTAAAAGCTTCATTCAGGTATAATGCCGACATCAGCGATATTGCTGCTTACTACCGCTTGGTAGAAAGTTATCGTAATGAGCTTGATAGGGTTTGCCATAAAACACTTTTAAATATTGGTTTTTGGACAGATGCTACCAGAGCGCAAAAAGATATAGTAGTTAACCATCTTAATGAAAGATATAAAAATGAATTAGCTCTTTTTGAAGAAACAGACTTACAGGGCGTGGAATGGGTAAATAGATTTTGGAATGAGATGATTGCAAAAAAGACCATCGACCGTAAAACGATGGAAGAAAAACACAGGCTGGTAAAGGCTGACACTATAAAGCATAAAGAAGCCAGAGAGATAGGCACAGAATGGATATGTGCCAACACATGGAATCAACTTCAACTTAATGAGCTATTTAAAACCCTTGGCTGGAGTGAAGAAAAGATTCAGTTAGCCATGACACAAGTGATAAGCAGGGCAGTATATCCAGGCGCTGAACAGGCAACCAGCAAATGGATAAAAGATAACTCGGCTATCTGCGATATTACAGGTTATGATATTGACAAAATCACCAAAGACAAACTTTTCCAAAGAGCTTTAGATTTATACCAACACAAAGCAATCATCGAAAAACATTTATCTACCACTACCAATGAACTGTTTGATCTGCAAGATAGAATCATGCTGTACGACCTTACCAATACTTATTTTGAAGGTAATAAACGCAATAGCCAACTAGCCAAATATGGCCGCAGTAAAGAAAAGCGCAGCGATGCCAAATTGGTTGTACTGGCAATGGTTATCAACATAGAAGGCTTTATCAAATATTCGGCTATTCACGAAGGGAACTATGCCGATACATCAGACATAAAAACACTCATTGATAAATTAGGCAGCAACACCAGTACAGCAGCAAAGCCAATAGTGGTAATGAATGCAGGCATAGCCACTGAAAATAACTTAGCTATTTTAACCCAACAAGGATATAAATATGTAGTGGTAAGCAGGGCAAAAATAAAGGATTACCAACCGGTGCAGCAAGGAAAAGAAACGTATCTGCTTACAAAATCTAAAAAGATAATAAGGCTATCATTGGTGAAAAGTGAAAAATATACAGACAGTTTTTTGAAGGTAGAAAGCCCAGCTAAAGGGATGAAAGAGCAAGGCAT
>JBBQOJ010000317.1:0-4672 GCA_038330815.1 Chitinophagales bacterium
CCTAGCCACAATAATTGTAATAAAGTTTGTGTGGCAGATAAGGAATCAGCCATCCTGGCGGCCAACACCATCCTGAAAAAAAACAAGAAAAAAGTGTTGGCGATATTTGGCAATCCTACCCTATCCATTACCCGTAAAAGAATGGCGGCATTTACAGATATCCTGCAACACCAAATCGCTGTAGAAATAGTTTATGCGGATAATGCAGAAGAAGCAGGCGCTCATACAACAAAGGGCCTGGCCGACAAGCCTGATACCATCTTTTGCATGAGTGATGAAATATTAACGGGAGTAATGAAAGCACTTCAAATAGCCGGGGTTAAAATACCCGAAGAAACAGGGGTTATTGCCATCAGCAATGGCTTTATTCCAACATTGTACTTCCCTGAAATCACCTACGTGGAAACAAGTGGCCACAAACTGGGCAAACTTGCTTTTTCCAGTATGATGGCTTGTATTGGCGGCAGTACCTTTTTGCAGGAGCTGACCTCGGAAACCATTTTGGTAGAAGGCGGTTCGCTTTGATATAAAGCCTGCCGTTGATCGAAGCTACGAATGCTATTTTTTTCCCAGGGCCGTATTTTTTGCCCCCTGGAAAATCGTTTTCCAAACCAGGTTAAAAAACGACTTGGTAATATCCCGCTCATATTCAATCTCCTTCACGTTCGAGCTGCTTTTATTATCATTTTTTATAATGGTGTTGGCGAAAAAACTTAACAGTCCCTTCTTTTTTAATTCTTCCTCGTTGCCCTTTTTCAACAGTTCCATTTTCAGGCCGGTATAAAGAAATAATACAGAGGCCGTTGATTTGGTATCCATGCCACGGATATCAAAAGTTACCCCATCAATGTTACCCTCCTTTATCGATGCCATGGCAAGGGGTTCAATTATCGGGTTTAACTTCATCGCATTCATGCCGGCCAGGTTTCCGTTAATATGAAATTCGCCTTTGGAGGATGTTAGCGGAAAGCGCCAGGTAGTATTAATATTACCGGCTCCTAAAAACCGTGCCCTGGCAGTTAATTCCATTACCGGGTTTGCCTTTATCCGGGTGGGCATATTGGTAATATTGGATACCGTTGCATTGATGCCATTAAAAAAAACATTGCCTATCAAGTCCGATTTTAATGCGCGTTCGCGGTAAGATACACTTCCGTTGGTTACTTTAAGGCTTTTTATGTAAATCGGCAGGTCCAATTTTAATAGCGACTGGTGTGGGTATTTCCCAACCTTACTAGTGCCATCCGGTTTCATGTTTCGATCATTGAATATTTTTATAGCAGGTTGCAAGGAGGCGGCATTGATCTCCAACTCCTGCCTTGTAAGTAATCGTTTAATATTTACTCCTGAAAGCGAGATATCTTTTATCTCCAGGTTATACTGATCTTTTTGAAAAGGCATTTGCTTCACAAACTGCTTTTCAGATAGCAGTGGTTTTACAAAAAAATTACTGATTTTTATACGGGCAGCGGCACTGTTGATACTAAAATTACCCACGCCTAGCTCGTACTCCTTGTCCTTTGATATAAAAGTAAAGCCATTTGCCGATAATTGCCACTCGGCATTATTGATTAAATTATTGATAGTGGTTCCTTCTGTGATGTTAACCACCCTGGTAACTTTTAAACTGGCATTCCTTAAAATAAATGGTGGCTTGGCAGGTTCATCCTTATTGAGCACCACAATTTTAGTGCTTTTCAAATCAAGGCCGCCAATCTGCGCCTGGTCGATGATGTCTGAAGCCAGTTCAATAGACTGGTCACCCTTATTACCCTCCCCCTGTTTCTTTTTTGTATAAATGGTTATGAGGCCGCCATCGCAGGTAATTATACCTGCCCTTAATTTCTGCTGTAATATAAAAGCATCGGTGTTAAGTTCATTGATAGTGATGTTTTGCAGATCGATAAAAGGCTCCATGTTATTCACTTCGTATTGCCTTACAGCGCCGATATGTAAATAACGTTTGGCAGCATTGTAATCTACTTTTTCAAAATTGAGCCGGGTATTGTTGCCAGATTCGGGTAACTGTATATTTTCCACGGTGGCCCTAACATCTTTAATAAAATAGCTTACAATACTTTCGTAATCCTTGGTACTATCCACGAGGAAATTATTAAGGGAGATATTAATATTTTCCATCGTTGTTTGAGGCTTACCCGATTTATTGGTCATCAGCAGCGTACCATTCACCACCTTGATAGTATCTGCTTTTATACTTTTGAACTTGCCAAGTATCTTTTGGTATAGCTCAAGGGTATCCCTCATGGTGAATTGTTTGGGTTTGTCTTCCCCCGTGTTAATGATCTGTATCACCGGTTTCAACAGGGTGATCGTTGCAGCTTTAACATTTCGCTGTTGCATCAATCCGGGTATATCAATTCCCTTTGCCGAAACCTCCGTGATGCGGATGTTGTACAAGGCATTGGGCAGGCTGTCTGTACTACTAAGCAATGCTTTTTGGGCCTCATCTGATTGCAGCACCACATTGTAAAAGGAAGCATTTCCATTAATTTCATCGATCGCCGAACTATCATATTGAAGGAAATAAAGGCTGTCGGATTTATTGGAAATGGTGTCCGTAAATGCGTCCCGAACTATTTTATTTTTATTAAACTGCCAGTAGATGAATCCACCGATAGCACCCACGATTACAACCAGTACAATTATTTTAATCAGTTTACTCATCGTATGTTTTTTTAATGAAAAGGATATACCAGGTAAATGTTAAAATGGAAATCCCAATGCAATGTTTAGTATCATATTCTGCCGCCGCCAGCCTCGGTCACCTATCCTGATCTGGTTAAAAACCCATCGCTGGTCTTCCGGCAAAAACGGCTTCCTGATGGCCAGGCCGATATCAGCCCTTAATAAAACCAGTCCTGCATCAAACCGTACCCCCATACCAGCTGCCATGGCAATTTCTTTATAAAAATCTTTTTTTAACTGGCCGGCTTTGCCATACAAAAGGGTGTCCTTTGTCCAGATATTACCCGCATCTAAAAAAACAGCCCCACTTAATTTCGCAAAAATGGGAAAGCGCAATTCAGTATTTAGTTGCAGTTTATAATCGCCTCCAATCACCATAAAATATACCTGGTCGAAACGGGTAGGCTGGTACGAACCAGGCCCCATTTGCCGCATTCTAAAACCCCTTATCGAACTGGCACCGCCGATAATGTATTGTTTTGAAAAGGGTAACATACTGGAGTTATTATAAGGTAAACCGATACCCACCAACGCCCTTGTTACCCAGGCCACTTCGTTGGCTATTTTCACCTGGTAACGGAGATCGATATCCGCTTTTGCATATTGTGCAAAGGGGGTATTGAATACTGTTTTCTGGCGTGGTTCGGCAGGCCCTTTTACCAGGCCGGCAATATTGCCTGAAAGGTCGATGCTTGCATTTAGAAAAAACTGGCGTTTTGCAAACGGATTGGAAGTATGGTAAAAGAAGGAATAAAATGACCCCAGCAAAATTTCGTCATAAAGGTTAGCTGCCAGCGATGGGTTGCGCAGCAGTTGCTTGCTAAAAGTATCTGTTACACTTCGGGCATTGATGTATGTTAGTGCGATGGGTGAAAGGAGATGCTCCCGGTTGCTGCCCCGCTTCCAGTTAAATTCATATTGTAACCGGTACACGTCCTTGGTATAAAAAAATTGTTTGCGGAACATTTCATACCCAACTAACAACCTGGTGTGTGGCGGATATAGGTACTTTTCCCTTATCCTGATAAAGGGCACGTGAAAACGTGGAAAACTGATGGCCACTTCGGTGCCGATGCGAAAGTTGTTGCTGTTGCGTAGCGTGTCTGCAAAGGACAATTCAACACCGCCATACAATTTTACGGAAAATAATTCCGCCGCCTTTATCATATTGCGGTTGCGCCAGCTTATGCCCAATTGGGTGCCCAAAAAACGGTTTTCTTTGGAGAAGCCATCCAGCTCGGCCTGTATGGATTTTTTCTTTGCAGGAGTGAGGTAGTAATATACATTCAGCCGGTAAGGGTCTGCGGTATCTTTTACTGCCTCCAACCGGTTTTTAACAAATTTAAAAGTGCCCAGGTTGATGAAACGGTTGAGGGTAGTATTCTGGTCGTGGCTGTTATACACTTGTCCCGGGCGATAAGTAACCACCTTCTGGAAAAGCGAATGCTTAAATTGATGTACGGTGTCCCTGATTAATAGGCCATCTACAACAGTGAGCCCGCTTTTGCTGGTATCCGGAGGCGGTAATAACAAGGTATAGTTTGGAAACAGGATGACCTTGTTGATAGTAAACGGATGTCGTGCATTTTCAGGGATACCGGGTTTAATTCCCAGGTAGAGGTCAACCTCCTTATTGCCGATGGTACTGTCTGCATAGGCAATTATATAATCAGGACTAAAATAATAATATCCCTTGCTTTTGATAAACAAATCGAGCCGGTCCCTTTCTGCCTGGATATCGCTCAACCGATAGCCCCTGCCTTTTTGTAATATACCCCCTTGTTGATTTTCGCGCAACAGGCTAACCAGGTTAGAGCCATCGGCTACCCATTTGATATTACGTAACCGGTACCGCGGAAATACTTTTGCCGAGTAGAGGGCAGTTGTAAAATAGCCTTTATTTACGGTATCGCCTTTTACGGATGCGGTAAAGTAGCCCAGGTTGTGTAAAAAATCTTCCATATTT
>JBBQOJ010000318.1:0-4671 GCA_038330815.1 Chitinophagales bacterium
AACCCAAAATTTTTCCGCTTTGATTATGCACCGGAAAAATAATCCTGCCGCGGTAATTGTCTACCGGGCGTTCCTCCCTTATTGCCACCAACCCGCTCTTTTGCAATAGCTCCAGGTTGTATTGCGCATCAATCGCCGCCCTGGCAAATCGATCGCGGCCTTCAGGATTAAAGCCGATCTGGAACTTCCGGATAATATCCTCCCTAAACCCCCGCTCTTTTAAATAGCTTAAGCCGATATCCTGGCCTTCTTCGGTATTGAATAAATAATCACTGAAAAATTTTTGTGCAAAACCATTAATGATGTATAAACTGTCGGCGCTGAGTTGTTGTAATTTTTGTTCAGGGGTGGTTTCCGTTTCTTCAATTTCTACATTGTATTTCTGTGCCAACCAGCGAAGGGCTTCCACGTAGCTGTACTTTTCATGCTCCATCAAAAAACCAATGCTATTGCCACTGCGCCCACACCCGAAGCACTTGTATATTTCTTTGGCCGGCGAAACCGTAAAGGAGGGCGACTTTTCGTTGTGAAAGGGGCAAAGGCCCAGGTAATTGGTGCCTCTTTTTTTTAGTTTAATAAAGGAGCCAACAATTTCTATGATGTCGATCCTGGCCAGGATCTGTTGTATGGTATTTTGCGAAATCAAGGGAAATAATTAATGCTACACCAGCAAATGTAAACTATAACAACACGGGTGTATACTTTTTTATTTTAAACAAACTATTGGTATTTTTAACTCATTATGGCATGGTTTATGAATTTTGTGTACCAGTTAATTTGAATTAATTACAAACTAATACCTTTGACACTTAAAATTATAATTAAATGACAAAATTTTTATTAACGATTGCATTTTGCGTGTTTATTACAACAAGCTTTGCACAGGATATTAAAGAAGTAAGAAATTTTACCCTGTTGGGACAAAATCAAAAAGCAAAGGAATCGCTGGAAAAATATTTGGCGGTGCCTAAAAATGCGGCGAAAGCAGAAGGATGGTACTACAAAGCATATATTTATAACGCGCTTTCAAAAGACACTACCAAACCCATTGCCGTAAATAAAGCATTAAAAGACACCGCGTTTGAGGCCACTAAAAAATACAGGGAGATGGACGCCAAAGCACCGCTGCTGGCTGAACAAAATAATTCAATCTTATTCGACCTGTACGTTGGCTATTATTCCGATCTTGGTGTAAAAGCTTACCTGGCAAAGGATCCTGCTGCAGCGTACGGAAATTTCGCTAAAGGATTAGAAGTGCATGATTATTTATTTTCCAACGATCTCGCTGGCAGCAATGGCTATAAATTTACAGCACTTGATACTACCCTGGCCTTATATACCGCTATTGCAGCAACCGAGGCAAAAAAAATGGAGGAAGCAGTAGGTTACTATAAAAAAATTACGGACGCCAATGTTGCTGATCAAACCTATATCGACGCTTACCAGGTGTTGGCCGACCGTTACAAGACCACTAAGGATAAAGCCGCTTTTGCAGATATTATAGCCAAGGGCAGAAAACTGTATCCGGCCAATAACGAATATTGGACGGCTATGGAAATTGAAGAGGCAACAGAAGGTGTGGAAAAGCCGGAAATTTTTACCCGGTATGAAGAGCTGATGGCAAAAAACCCGGATAATTATACCCTACCTTACAACTACGGTGTTGAGTTGTACCGTTATATTTATTCTGAGGAGATGAGAACAACCAACACGGATACTTTTAAGGCCAAATTACCGAATGTGTTAAAAAAAGCAATTGCTATCAAGGAAACAAGTGATGCTTACTTTTTATTATCAAACTTCCTTTATAATAACTCCATTGATATTTCTGAACAGGCCCGGAAAATTAAAGGGGTAAAACCAGATGAAATAAAAATGAAAAAGGAGTTGCAGGCAAATTCAGACGCTGCTATGAACCAGGCCATTCCATATGCAGAAAAAGTAGTATCGCTCTTTCCAACCCTGAAAAAACCTCACAGTTCAGATCAAATAAATTATAAACAGTCATTGGTAATTCTGAAGAATATCTACGAAGTAAAGAAGGATACTGCCAAAGTAGCCACTTATGAAAAGCTGATCAAAGAAACGGAGTAACTACCGGATAATTGCTTGAAATAATATTCACAATTCATTCTACTTAAAGCAGTGTTCCCCGAACACTGCTTTTTTAATGGTTAGCAGTAACTGCTGATATATTTATTGCTATAATTTTCCGGGGATAATTGGCGGGAGAATACCAGGCGGTGAGCGAAACCTCATTTGCCTATTTGAATAGCGTAGGTAATGCCGGTTACTTTTCTGCAGGCACGGTTGTTTACACCAATACTTGTTTTTTGGCAGGATAGTTTAAAACCGGCTTTGTGTTTATTTTTCAGGGCGCAAATAAAATAAGGAATGCTGCCTGCCATCATTACCAGCCCGGTGATCGCCAATTTACCAGCCGCAGTAGCGTTCAGGTTATTAAACTGGCCGGAGGCTGCCGTTTTTTTCCAATCTTTCCCGTAGTAACGCAAACCAAGCCAACCCATTACTGAGCCGCCGGTGAATAGGGCCAGCCCGTTGATCTGTTGAGACCTGCTTTTTTGGTAAAGTTGTAGGGTTGGTTGTATAGGTTTTTTGGGAAGATAGTCGCAGGCTGGTATAACTTCGGGTGCAAGGTGCACTGCTGGCGGTATTTTACTATTTTTGTTTGGCTGTCGGTTCAATTCCTCCTGCGCATACGCGGGACAGTTTGCCAGTGTAAAGCAAAGTATTAAAAGGAGCGCGGTTTTCATAGTAGGGGCAGCATTTACTATCGTTTATTTTTGTATCAGTCAACCTTGATGGTAACGTAATATTAACCAATGTATTTTATGTTCGTGCAGTTAAATTACCTGGGTAGGGTAGCAGTTGCCACTTAAATGCCAGGATAAGCCTGGCACTATAAATAATTATTTGAATATTAAAACTCCATATTGTTATTTCCTATGGCAACTAGTAAATCGATACAGTTAATTGAATGCCCCAGGGATGCCATGCAGGGGTGGGGCAGTTTTATTCCCACCAGTGAAAAGATCAGGTACCTGAACGCCCTGTTAAAAGTGGGATTTCATACCCTGGATATGGGAAGCTTTGTTTCTCCTAAAGCAATCCCCCAAATGGCCGACACCAGGGAGGTCATTCGCGGCATTCATCACACTGGTGGCACTTCCAAGTTATTAACGATTGTTGCCAATAGCCGGGGTGCAACAGATGCCATGGGGTATGACGAAATTGATTGCCTGGGTTTTCCATTTTCCATTTCACCTACCTTTCAATTGCGCAATAGCAATGCTACCATGGAAGCCTCGCTTGAAATGGTTGCGGAAATACAAAACCTATGTGTAAAAAGGCGGAAGGAGTTAGTGGTGTATATTTCCATGGGTTTTGGAAATCCTTACGGCGATGCCTACAACGAAAGTATTGTGTGGGAATGGGTAGATAAAATGGTACAATTAGGCATCGGGACAGTAGCAGTGGCAGATACAGTAGGCCTGGCCACTGCTCAACAGGTGGGCACTATTTTATCTACCTTAATACCTGCCTACCCCAACACGGTTTTTGGTGTGCATTTGCATGCCACCGCCGATAATTGGGAACCAAAGATGGCCGCGGCGCTGGCAGCGGGTTGCCAGCGGTTTGATGGCGCTTTAAAAGGGGTGGGCGGCTGCCCGATGGCGGGCAATACCCTGGTAGGCAATATGGATACGGCCAGGATGATTCCTTATTTGAAACAATTACACCAGTTGAAGGGTATTGATGAAGCAGCCTTGAGCGCGGCCACCAGTATTGCAGATGAACTATTTGTACAACTAAATCATTAAAGGGTGCGTGCTCCCGTGGTTACCGTATCACGCTATAAATGCGAAAAGCAGTGATCATTGCAATATATACCAGCGACCTGTACCAGCAATGGATATTTATGGCGGTCGTGTCTCACCCGGCTTGGGACGTTATAGCGATGAAACGGCAAGGGGCAATTATTTTGGTTACCCCAGCGTAACCAACAATGCAGTAATTTCGCCACCTAGCGCATCGTGTATGAATTTTCATTTAGAATTTTTCCCAAAACCGTTAACCACTTCCATTCAGCATAAACATCAACTGCTGTTGATCGGCTCTTGTTTTACCGAACAAATTGGTGCCAGGCTGGTACACCATAAATGGACGGTGCTGGAAAATCCGAATGGTATTTTATTTAATCCCGCCAGTATCATTCAGGCGGTGCAGTCATATATTTCCGGCAAAAAATATACGGAAGAAGCCCTGTTTTATCAAAACGAAGCATGGCATAGCTGGCAGCACCATAGCCGTTTTTCGCACCCGGATAAGGCAACCTGCCTGGCCGGTATTAATGCGGCACAGGAGGCTGCCCACCGGTTTATTTTTTCGGCCGACTGGATATTGATCACCGTAGGGTCAGCCTTTGTATATGCGTTAAGCGATGGAGAACTGGTCGCCAATTGTCACAAAGTGCCAACGGATAAATTTCAAAAGAAACTGATGGCCATTGAGGAAGTGGTTGGAGGGTTTACTGAAATGCTGTTTTCATTACAACAGGTGAACCCGCGCATAAAAGTAATTTTTACAGTAAGTCCTGTACGGCACCTGCGGGATGGTTTTGTAGAGAATAACCGTAGCAAGGCCACGCTG
>JBBQOJ010000319.1:0-4668 GCA_038330815.1 Chitinophagales bacterium
GGAAAGGCATTACGGTTTTTACCACAATTGCCCTAACAGATACTTTAAAGTATTATGGAAGCACATTAGAACCTGTTTGGAAAGCTGAAATGGAAAGCCGTTTGAAAAAGGCAGGTGAATTTATTTACAATAATTTTTCCATGGATTATGGAAATATTAATTACCCGATTTCAGCCGCTTATGCCCTCACACTGCTGGGTAAGGAATTAAATATTCCTGCCTTTATCCAAAAAGGGAAATTTTTTGCTGAACAATCATTAAAGTTTTTTTCTGCAAACGATTCATTTATTCAGGGTGAGGGCGGGCCTTATTATACACCCAGCAAAAAAGGTTGTTTTTCTGTTGACTTAGGTTATAATATGGAAGAGTCGTTACCGGCGTTGGTTTTCTACGGGCTGCTCGTAAAGGATGAAGTACTGCTTGAAAAAGTACACCAGTCGTTACAAACTCATTTGCAATTTATGCTGCCCGATGGCGGTATGGATAATGGCTGGGGCACACGAAGTTTTAAATGGACTTATTGGGGTAGCCGAACATCTGATGGTTGCCATGCCGCCCTTGCCTTAATGGCCCATAAAGATGAACGCTACTACAAAGCAGCTTTTCTAAACTTACAGTTGCTTAAACAATGTACCCACGATGGTCTGTTGCACGGGGGTTTACATTATGTGTCGCATGGGGTGCAGCCATGCATTCATCATACATTTTGCCATGCCAAATCGTTGGCAGCTTTAAGCGATTATGGGCATCCATTTAAGGTGGAAAAATTGAGCAAAATAAAATTACCTGTAGAAAAAAATTATGGCGTGCGGTTTTTTAATGACATACAAACCTGGCTAATTTCAACAGGTGGATATAGGGCTACCATTACCGGGTACGATAGGGAATATACATTTAAGGAAGGGCATCCTACAGGCGGCGCCTTATCGTTGCTTTGGCATGCGAAGGCGGGGCCCGTAGTTGCTGCAAGTATGATTAAATATCAAATGCACGAAGCCGGCAATATGCAGCCCGATACCCACCTCGCAACAATACCATTAACCCCACGCATACAATTGAAACTGGATGGAAAAATATATACCAACATTGCAGACCTTGCTGCACATATAATAGTTAAAGAGCAAAACCGGCTCATAATTGCCGACACAATAGCATTGATGGTAGATGGTGATCAAAACAATCCCCCGTCTGGCAGTATAAAATGTAATGTAAAATATATATTTTCAAACCGGGGGGTAAGGTTGTTATTCTCTTGTGATAGTAGTGTGCATAATGACCAGGTTCAAATCATTGTTCCTATAATATCCCCATCAACAGAAAAAGTACACATACAATCAGACAAAGAAATAAGTATTATAAAAAAGAAGGGGGTAGTGCACGTTACAGCTAACCAACCCATGACACCGTTATCATCCAACCCAGCCAGGGTTTTTAATTTTGTACCAGGGCTTCAGGCGGTGCCATTGTATTTTAAACAGCGTGAGGTAGAAATTAACATTCAAATTTCTTAAAAAACATTACTTGTAACGGGGAGAATTTTTGCATCAGCACTCCTTACAACGTCATTAGTAATTGAAGATTACTTGCAGTCCAAATAGCCGATGATAGCAATGCCGTACAAGAGTGCGACGTCCGCCCGGCTGGCCATTCGGACGGGCAAGAAAAGCCTTGTCAATGCTCAATTGCCGGGTCCAAAAACAAATAAAATTTTAGATATCAATTTGCGGAAGATAAGGAGTTCTGAACATTATTTAACAAAGCCCAAACCAATTAAACATGAAAGTAAATCTTAGCTATCTCATCGTATTTGTTTGTGTGTTATCATGTAGCTGTGCAGGTAAAATTTCATCGTCCAAAACAAAAAACGATGCCGGCAAACCTGGTAAAGTTGGGTATCGTTTGCTGCAGGGTACAATAGATAGTAAGCCCACGTTGCGGCTTGCTGCAGGCAAAGCCACGCCCTTTAATTGGGCGTATCACTTAATAGACAATACCGGGATAACTATTGAATGGAACGAAAAGGTAAATACAGATTCATTTCCCTTTGCAAGATTTAGAATAAGTACAGCTACTGATGTACGAGAACCTTGTGTATTTGAGATACGGCTAAAAGAGAGCAGCGAAAAATTAGGAGAACTGGATATTAGGTATGCCACTTACCTGCAAGTATATGAATTGATATTGGATAGTGGGCAGGTAAAAAACATACTTGAACAAGGGGTGACCATCCAACAAATTAAAGGCAAACAACCCCAGGCAATTTTTAGTAGTGACGATGCAAACATCCCCGAGGTTTATACGCCGCACCTCATGGTATATAAAGATGCACCAGCAGGTCTTGATGTGGTAAAAAACACCCTATTGAACCGCAACATGTATCAACCCTTTGGCTGGATGGAAGGGGTTGTAATGGACGGACTACAGGTATTAGCGGCCAGCGAGCCTGCCGCAAATAAAAGTTTGCAAAACAGGTTTAATCAATATTTTACCGATACCTCTTTTGGTTACATCGGACTTAATAATACACCTGTCAGTCAGAGGGTAATGAATGTAGAAACCACGCTGCCTTTTGCCTTGTATGCCCGTTTTCATCCACAGCATCCAGCGTTACAAACAGCCATTGAATTTTGTAAAAAGCACCAGGATAAGAATGGTGTCATCAGCGATGATCCGCAGTCCGCTAATCCCATCATAAAAACGGAAGAGTGCTACACTGTCTCCTACCCGTTAGCTGTGATAGGTACCAACCGGCACGATAAGGAATTACAAAATATAGCCGTAACAAACTTAATGGCAAGGGCTGCTGCTTTGGCCGACTCAACCGGAATTTATCAACGCACCAATAACAAAGGTGGCCGTGAATATAAGAACTGGAGCCGGGGGGTAGCCTGGTACCTGCTTGGTTTTATCCGCTCCTGGCAGCAATTGAAAGGTCATCCCGAGAGAGATAAAATAAGGGAGGAATTTGTACGTGCTGCTGACTATGTTATGCTGTTTCAACAACCCGATGGTATGTGGTACTGTTATATGCATGAACCCGAAACAGGGGTGGAAACTTCGGGTACTGCAGGTATTGCCGCTGCAATAAAATATGGATATCAGTTAGGTGTGCTTAATGATAAGGCAGCCATAGCAGCAACCAAAGCAACCACTGCGTTAATGAACTTTCTAACGCCCGACGGTTTACTTACTGGAACAGCGCAGGTAAATAAAGGCGGTGAAGCGTTGCAGCGAAGTGGCTACCGCGTAATATCACCCTATACATTGGGTTTCATGGCCTATTTGATTAGCCAAGGAAATCCAGTAGCAGCTAAGGATTGAGTTTATTGACACCTAATCACCCTGTGTTAAAGCGGGTAATTCCAGGGCGGCACTATAAAGAACAGGCCAGTGGGATGAAGCGAATACCGGAAAACTTAATGGGAGCTTCCCTGTGGATATTAAATGATTTTCGTTCGCCGCGTCGAAACAACCCTGTATGCCAGGAGGGCGGAAACAATAAAGGATAATTTGATCAGAAGGTCAGAAAGAAAAAAGCGTTGTATGCTTTAATAAGATATTACGACGAGACGGAAAAATTGTATTAAAAAGTATGCCGTTTGTTTTGGATAAAGCAAATAACATGATAAGGTTTTATGCCCGGCTATTCTTCGGCTTGGCTCACAAAAAAATTACAAAAATCAAGCATAAATAATTGACCGACATTTAAAAATAAAAAATTGAATTATGAAAATTAAATTGATTGCCTTACTGGTGTTTTTCTATTCAGTAAACCTGTATGCAGAAAAATATATATCAGAGATAAAACCCCTTGGCGGTGAAAAATGGTATGGTGCCTATACCGCGAAAGCCTACTGCAATACGCCGTTACAAAACCTCAGTTTTCAACCCTACCTGTTCAATGAGAAGAAAAAGGATTTGTCAGCTGACAACCGGGGCAACCAGGCGGCACCGGTGCTGATTTCAAATAAAGGCCGGTATGTATGGAGCGATGAACCTTTTGCATTTGAATTAAAAGAAGGCATCCTTGTTATTTATTCTGATAAAGAAAAAGTAGCAGCGGTAAATGCAGGCGCAACTTTACAGGATGGGTATAAGGCCGCCATGCAAAAACATTTTCCGCCTTCCGGGGAAACACCCAACCCCTTAATGTTTAAAATTCCGCAATACAATACCTGGATAGAACTTGGTAATAACCAAAATCAACCGGATATTTTGAAATATGCCGATGGTGTTTTAAAAAATGGCTTTCCTGCAGGAGTTTTTATGATTGATGATGGATGGGCCAAAGATTATGGAAATTTCGAATTTGACCCAACCACTTTCCCTGATCCGAAAGGAATGATGGAAACCCTTCATGCAAAAGGATTTAAAGTAATGCTCTGGCTAACGCCATTTGTCAGTCCTGACGGGAGAGAATACAAAGAATTGGCCAGGTTAAAAGCATTGGTGCTGAAGAAAGACAGCAAATCTCCTGCAATCATCAAATGGTGGAATGGCTACAGCGCATGCCTGGATTTAAGCAAACCTGCGGCTGTTGACTGGCTGCGTAAAAAATTGAAAGGCCTTCAGGCTCAATATGGCATTGATGGTTTTAAATTTGATGCCGCCGATTTTGATTTTTATACACCAGGGTCTAAAGTTTTCCCGAATGAGCTAACAAATACC
>JBBQOJ010000320.1:0-4668 GCA_038330815.1 Chitinophagales bacterium
GATGCCCGGCCAGGAGGTTTCTATTACTGCCGGTATTGGTGCCTACAGCTCGGCTGCCCAACCTCAAATTTCGATTGCGGGTTCAAATGTTCCGGTTATTGATGGTAAGGGAATTTACAAGATTTCGGCAAGCGGATCAGGGGTAAGAAAGGTTCCTGTTACTATTCGCTATAAGGATCAAAATGGCATACCTCAAACCAGCACCGAGGAAGTGGAATACGTGGTAGGAACACCAGGAGGTGCCGCGGTAATGCTGGATAAGATGAACGTATTTTATATAGGAGTTGATAATCCTATCACCATCTCTTCAGGTTCTGGCTGGGATAAAACAAGTGTTTCGATGTCAGGTGGTACCTTGAGCGGAAGCAATAGCAGCAGGGTTGTAAGGGTTACTACTCCGGGAAAAGCTTCCATCAATGTTACGGCGGATGGAAAAACAACTCCTTTTGAATTCAGGGTAAAAGAAATTCCTAACCCGGTATTTAAAGTCGGTCCGGGTGGAACGAGAATGACTGCAGGTAGTTTCAAAAACCAGCAGTATTGCAGGGCAGAATTAGAAAACTTCGACTTTGCCGCAAATTTTAATGTAGTAAGTTCAACAGTGTATTTTTCTGGTGCAAATTTCGCCAATGTGCAAACACAAACATTGAATGGAAACAATTTGGGCCCGTTAAGTGCGTTAATTCAAAGAGCAGGCCCTGGAACAAGTATCACGTTTGATAATGTAAAGGTGCAGGGGCCGGATGGTAAGCAGCGTACCATACAGGGAGTAGGTATAGTGTTATATTAATTTTCTAAAAATTCTCATGCTATGATAAAGCATTCTTTAAAATTTGTTGCGCTTTTTATATTTATGTGTTTGTGCCTTGGTGTGGCAGAGGCGCAAAAGAAAAAGCCGGTAGCAAAAAAACGTACGGTTCAAAAACGTACCAATACTACCAAAACAACAAAGGCCAAAACCAAGGCCACTATCACCCCAACACCGGAGATCGGCTCGGTAGCTTCAGAAGGAGCGATGCCACCACCGGCACCAAGGATAGATAGTTTGCCGATACCCAGGGTAAAGAAATCACTTCGTCCGGATGAAGCGGTAGAAACCAAGGATATCAGGGACAGAACCCCCTTGGCCTACGAACACATCAGGGTAGATGACGCGGTGTACCGCCATAAAATCTGGCGCGAAATTGATACCCGGGAAAAGATGAACCTTCCTTTCCGGCATTCAGCTAATGAAAACAACGGCAACCAGCGATTCATTTCAATTTTGATGAAGGCGATACAGGATAGTGCGGTTACCGTGTTTGATGCCATTGATGATCGGTTTACTACCCCGTTAACCATCGGTGAAGTAGCGGAGAAAATATCAGGTGGTATTGAAATAGTGGATATCTACGATTCACTCGGTAACAAAACAGGCACCAGGGAAGTGGTTAGAGAGGTAAACCTGGATTCTTTTTACAAGTTCCGCTTAAAGGAGGAAGTGATTTTTGATAAAGAAAGTTCACGCCTTTTTTGGAGGATACTTGGGATAGCGCCACTGAAACGTGTTATTACCTCCGCTGGTGTTGATCTTGGAGAAACGGAATTGTTTTGGGTGTATTACCCCGATATGCGTCCAATATTCGCAAAGTATGAAGTGTATAACGGAAAGAACTTCGGTGCAAGAATGAGTTGGGAAGAATTATTTGAAAGCAGGATGTTTAGCGCAAGAATTATTAAGAGTACCATCGACAACCCGTTTGATATGCCAATTAAAGACCAGAAAGGTTTGCAGGAAAATGGCATTTTTCAATTGCTTGAAGGCGAGCGGATCAAAGAAAAGGTATTTAATTATGAACAGGATTTATGGAGTTACTAAGTAATTGTTATGTATTGTTGTCCGAAATAAAAAAAATAACGGGGGTCATTTGGCCCCCGTTATTTTTTTGTATTTGCCACACTAAAATATATGATATGAACAAATCTCCCGATTTTGCCGCACCACCTGTTTTTAGTCAGCTACTTACTTTGTTAGACATTTGAATTATTAAGCAAAACATACAGAAGCATAAGGCCGGTCACTGCTATAAGTAATTGTTTCTGTGAGATCATTTGGTTGGCATGCGCTGCCGTAGTTATACCAATTTGGTTCTTTACTTGATATAATGTATAGACTTGAGGTTTATCAAAGCAAGCTTAATCAACTGAATCTAAGCCGTTTGCCGCCACGCAGTACTTTAAGCGGTGGTCATAAGCAAAGACCATCTAAAGTGTTTGCGACCAGAAATTATATGGTTTTTTATAAGCAAAGCGAAAGCAATTATTCCAGGTAATATGTCAACGAATGTTGGAGGTTTACTTAAATTTGCAACCATCTCATAAGTGGGATAAAAATCCAAATTTTTTGAAAAACATTAATCCTTTAATCCAACATGAAACCAACACTTTTTTGTAGAAACCTCGTTGCAACTTTTTTATGCCTTGTTTTTTTTGCGCCGCTTAAAGCGCAAGTCACTCATTCTATAGGAGCGACCCTGCCATTTGGGGTAAGAACATACACAGTGTATGCCGATGCAAAAAACACCGATGCCTATTACATGGCATTGTTGAGTTATGGCTTTCGCTACAATCTTTTCGAAACCGATAATTCGTCTTTTAGTATTGGTCCTTTGCTTAGCGCCGGCGGCGGTATGTATAACGGTGGCTATGGCGCAGGCTTTTTGTATAGTGGCGATTTACAGGCCTGGGCGGATTACAATATTGGAATGGGTGCTGTCCCGGATCCGCCTAAAAATACAGGTGTATATTTTGGTGCAGGTTTTGGAGGCTCTTATACGGGTGCCGATGGAGATGCCATTGATGATGATAATGGGATAAGCTTTGGACCTATGTTGAGGGCTGGTTTCAGGTTTGGCGTAATGGACACCCCAATAGGCGTGGGTGTTTATTACAAGCACGGAATCGAAAATGCAAAATGGAAAACATTCGGTTTTCATGTTTTTGTTGATTTGTAACACCTTTTGCCAGCACCATTATCTTTGCCGCCCTGTTAACGGGCGTTTTTTATTGTGGTAACCAGCGGAGGTACTACTATCAGCATCGTTGTGTCACTCACTGCAGCGACAATGCATTACCCGGCAATTTTAACTCACCAGCATTAATGTTGTTCAACAACCTTACTAAAATTAAAGATTTATCGGTTAGATTTCTACCAACCAAAATTCCGGAGGCCCCCCCACAAGCCAAATTATGGGAAGTGAAAATGACTGCCCCACAAAACGACCCAAGCGGTAACACTGGCCAACCTGTAATTGTAATAGGCTGCCTACGCGCCTTTCGCAGAAACCGCTTTATAGCTTTTTAAATGAGGGTGTCAGCATAGTATCTCGGACACCCGCTTAAAATCGGCCCTAAGTCAACGGTATTACCACTTGGATAGTGACACCCTATCATTATTTAAAGCCATCTTAAAGCCCGCAGACCGTAAACGAAAAGATGCACAAAGTAGAGGCGGTATGAAGAGGTATATCTTTTTAATCACACAAACCAAAATACCTTCATTTATTAAATACCTTGGTTTGATGGCGGAGATGTTCGCTATTGTAAGCTACGCCTGCATTTGCTATGTTGGAAGCCGGGTTATTATCAACTAATCAGTAGATATCTCCCCGCATTAATAGAAAATTATATTTTAAAAAATACCCTATTTAGGGTATAGGAGAACACCTTATTGTACTTTATATTTACATCGGTTTTTCATAGGATATTGGATTTTAAAACGGGGCTGGATTTTTATCCTGGCCCTTTTTTTATTTCTCCCCCTCCCTTACGATATCCGTTGCACCAGTAAAATACTGTTTCAGCAGGGTTGCCTTCGATAGTCCTACCACGGCTGCCAGTTCTTCCGATGTTTTGCTTTTGATATTTTTCACAGACCTGAATTGCTGTAGCAACGTATCAATCGTTGCCTTTCCAATACCACTAACCTGTTCCAGTTCATTGGCCAGGGTGCCTTTGCTCCGCTGGTTTCGGTGAAAGGTGATACCAAACCGGTGTACCTCATCCCGTATTCGCCTGATCAGTTTGAGGCTTTCACTATCCCAGGGTAATTTTACAGATTGCTGATCGCCGGCAAAGAAAATTTCTTCTTCATTTTTAGCCAGTCCTACCACGGTGAATTTACCTTCCAGTTGTAATTGTTTAATGCTTTCCATGGCCGCACTCAACTGTCCTTTTCCACCATCAATAATTACCAGCTGGGGAAAGGGTTGCTGCTCGTCTGACAGGCGCTTGTACCTACGGAGCACCACTTCCGCCATGGTAGCAAAATCGTTGATACCCTTTACTGTTTTTACATTGTACCGCCGGTAATCATTTTTACTTGGTTGGCCATTCCTGAAACATACCATGGCCGATACCGGGTAACTTCCCTGGAAATTAGAATTATCAAAGCATTCTATGTGCACAGGTATTTCAGACAATTGGAGGTCTTTTTGTAATTGCACCAATACATCATTTATTTCATTGCTTGTTTTATCTTCCAACAGTAGCAAACTATTCTTCTTAAGTTCTTCCTTAAAATAATTGACATTCTTTTGAGAGAGTTCCAACAGCTTCTTTTTGTCGCCGCCCAGTGGCACCGTAATAATTACGCCCGCTTCAGGATATTCTATGGCGAACGGAAGTATG
>JBBQOJ010000321.1:0-4655 GCA_038330815.1 Chitinophagales bacterium
CGTACACGACCGGCGCACGCGAAGTCACCATGGGCCTGCATGAAACCACCGGCGGCGCGTTCAACGCCGGCTACATCCCAGCCGGGACAGTCGCCGAGGTTGATTGGTGCCGGCATGGCGCTTTCGCCCTATGTACGCAACGCGCAATACTCTGTAACGGAAGCGCGTAAACGCTTTTTGTGGCTTGAGTTTGATGCGGCTCCCAAAGATCCAAACGATGGCTTGTTTGCCCGGGTGCTGGGCTATGCGCCCGACCAGTTGTTAAGTAATAATAATCCTTCGTTGTGGCAACTGTTCCCGGATGATCCTATCAACCTTGACCCAGAGTATATCCGCGTGATTACGCCGGCCATGGGTATCGACCACAATGGGTTAAAAGCCATGCAGCAGATGACTAAATCGTTGGACCATCAGCGGCATTTTTATATACTGCCCCTGCCGCCCGGCCTGCATTACGAGAGCCCGGAATTATTTGGATTTTTTACCTATGAATTCCGGTTTGGCCATACTGACCGGATATGGAGTACCGCCCAGGCCCGCTTTGGATTGCCGTTGCGCATTGCCGGCCTGCAACATCCTGCACCCAACCTAACGTGTATGCTTAACCGAAATGAACGTGCCCTGTCGGTGACAGCTCCATTTGCGCAGGCAGTGTTTAACGGGCAGGACGTAAGCAGCAAGCCACCCCGTACTTCCATGTGGGCCTTATTGTATGCACAGGTTACACAGGCCGATGGCAGTGATTTTAGGAATATACTGTTGATGGATTTTTCACTCAAAGCTTTACCTGATTTACCGGAAGCGGAATTAATTCGCCGGTTTATATTTGACCAGATCAGTGCAATTGAACTGCAACGCAGCACAGATTACCGTGATGGTGTTGCTGCAGCGCCCTATGATTTAGGTAAGTTAATGGTAGCGTGGCTGGCACAATACAAGGTAGAAAAGCAGCGCATGGTGCGGGAAGCAACGGGTGTAATGACCAATAGGGAAATCAATGAACTGTTGCAGTTGTATGGGTTACCGGAGGATACCCCCATGAGCATAATATGCGTGGAAGTGTTTGGGCGTATTACCAACATCCGGGAGCAATTTGATCAACTGGAATTTGTATCAACTACAGAGCGGGTGCATGGTACCCGGCAGATGGTAGACCGGCGGATTATTAACAATAATGTGCTGGTAAATTCCAATCATAATTATACCGAGCTGGCGGGCCAACTGCAGCAGGAATATGGCGTGCAAATGCCTTCCACCGGCGCAGTGAATGAGCATTATAATAAGAGTACGGTTTCCACGGTGGTGAGCCCCCTGGCGCAAAACCTGGGGAAATACCGCATCCTGCGCACGTCGCCGTTAACACCGGTGCCCTTTGTTTGCTGCACCAATGAAAAGGTAAATACCCTCGGGCTGCTCTCGTTACGGGGTACGCTCCGCGGTGATTTTGCCCTACCCGATAACACCAGTATTGATGGCTGGGTATATTCAAAAGCTACCTGCACCATCCGGAGCACGGGAGATATTGACAATGACGGCATCGATGAAATAATATTCACCGATGCAAAGGGAATGGCCATTGTGAAGTACCGCGAGGGTAGTTTGCGTTTGGTGTTTTGGGCTGCTTCCAATGCGTTGCTGGGTGATTGGCGTTATGATGATATTACCAATGCAGGCAGGGATTGGGGCTATACGATCGCTACATTTAGCGGCCAGCCTTTTAAAGAATTATTACTTATCAGTAAACAGGGCCTGGCAACCCTGAAGTGGGAAGATGGAACGTTGGTGACCACCCATGTTTTTAAAAACGGGCAGGTATTTGGTAACTGGAAAGTGAACACGGCCGACCGGTTGGTGGGTGTGGCGCCTTTACAAAACAGCAACGAGGCAACCATTGTATTTGAGAACAAGGTGGATATGCACCTGGTAACAGTGGCCAATCCTCAACAAAGCTTTACATTAAAAACCGGGGTGCGTTACGGGCAATGGTTGTTTAGTCGAAACGATAATACCATTCAATGCTTTGGTGATTTCGATGGGGATGGTGTGGCGGAAATTTTTATAAGTAGTCCGTGGGGGATTGGCGTATTGAAATGGCGGGGCGATGTGGTGGTGTCGGTGGCGATGCATATCAATGGCACCACCCTGAATGGGTATGTAGTTAATAATACACATGTGTTTGGCACGGCAGGAGATATTTTTGGAACCGGCGGGCAGGAAATACTGGTGCATAATAATACGCAGTTGCAGGCTGTGCTGGAATTGAACAATGGCTTGCTACGTGGTATTACCATGCCGAATAAACAGCTGGTGTTGGGTGATCTTGGCGGTGATTATATTGGTACCCTCGACAGGGATGGCAAGCCGGATTGGGTATTTAACAACAGCGGAATACTGTATATCGTAAACCTGGATGAAACCGCCGGTATACAGATTACCAATATCATTGAAATGAACAGGGATATTGATGCATGGAGATTAAAACCTACCGATAAATTGATTGCAGCGGGTAATTTTATGGATAAGGCTGGTGAAAAACAATTGTTGGTGATGGCGTAGTATGGCTCCGGGAGCTTGGGTTGTTTCATTGGAGACATCGCCTGAAAAAGATAAAGGGTTTATGAGCAAAGGATTGGGAGGCAGTTGAAATAGTCATTGATACCGCTTACAGCAAATGGTAAAAAATGATTTTAGTTTGAATGCGGTATTCGTAAAAGCGTCGGGGTTTACAAATTAGGTGTCCGACAAGTTAAAGTGTTGTTTTGCGTAAAACTCCGCCAGGACTCACCCGCAACAGCTAATTAGATGTAATAGGCGTTGTGTAATTGTTATTGTTCCCCATAGCCATAAAAGTACACGTGTGCGACGCCACTGCAGTTGAACAGGGCGCTGCTGCCGGGACAATAGCTCTGGTATTTTTTATAAGCGTATTACCGAACCCAATACCAGATAGTGCCAGGATTTTGCATGCAACCTTCTACACCGCATCCGCTGGCGATCCATGGCGAAGGTGACCAGCCTGGTGTTGCTATTTGGGTGCCCCACCAGTTACCGCCGGCCCAAATAAAAATCTGCTTTAGGTACTTCGCAAAAATAAGCAGTCATCTCCGCGTGGAGATGACTGCAATACTGTTATTCAACAATCAAATGACAACTTAATAAATGATCAGGCCTGGTCCGGCGTATCGTATGTCCATTCCACCAGCGTGGCGCCCCAGGTGTATCCACCACCAAAGGCCGCCAGTACAATTTTATCGCCCTTATGTAATTTCTTTTCCCATTCCCACAAACATAGTGGTATGGTAGCCGCCGTAGTATTACCAAAGCGCTGGATGTTTAGCATCACCTTGTCGTGGGATAGCCCCATCCTGTTGGCAGTGGCGTCAATTATCCGCTTATTAGCCTGGTGCGGTACCAGCCAGGCAATATCATCGCCGGTTAATTGGTTGCGTTGCAGTAAGTCGTATGCAGCATCTGCCATACCTTTTACGGCTGCCTTAAACACCTGCTGGCCAGATTGGTATATAAAATGTTCCTTGGCGGCGATAGTTTCCACACTGGCAGGTTTTAACGATCCCCCGGCCTTCATGTGCAGGTAGTCGCGGCCGCTTCCATCACTTTTCAGCAAACTGTCTTTTACACCAGTGCCATTAGTAGACGGTTCCAGCAATACCGCACCGGCCCCATCTCCAAATAAAATACAGGTGGTCCGGTCGGTATAATCAACAATAGCGCTCATTTTGTCTGCCCCTACCACCACCACTTTTTTGTAACGCCCACTTTCTATCATCGCCGCGCCCGTTGTAAGCGCAAATAAAAAGCCGGAGCAGGCAGCACTTAAATCAAAGCCCCAGGCAGCTACCGCTCCAATTTTATCACATACCAGGTTAGCCGTGGAAGGGAAAAACATATCGGGCGTAACCGTGGCGCATATCATACAGTCTATTTCCACTGGTTCGATGCCCCGCTTTTTACAAAGTTCAAGTACTGCGGGTACGCACATATCAGAAGTGGCCAGTCCTTCCCCTTTTAAAATCCTTCGTTCTTCAACACCCGTCCTGGTTTTAATCCATTCGTCATTGGTATCAATCATGGTTTCCAAAATGGCATTCGTAAGCCGGTATTCCGGTACGTATCCACCCACGGAGGTAATGGCTGCGGTAATTTTTTGCATGCGTTATGGTTGTTTTTCAATTTTGTAAAAGTTAGTGAAGTGCCCCGGGTGCCGCATCTCTTAAAATTTATTTTTTTCAGTAGCCGATAGGAGGGCTGCTATTGCGCCGAACTCCGCCCTGCCGGTAGCCAGTTTGATAAATGGGGATTCCTGCTGTAGCCGGGCAATAACCGGGCGGTAGTGGCGTAATGATAAGAAGTAGCTGGCTCGAATGGTCTTTGGCATAATTTTTTATAGATGGCGCAACATCAGCAGTTTTTATCAGCGGCCTCGTAGCGGCTGACTTTTCAGCGCCTTTAACACTGGTATCCTGTTATTTTATTATTAATAAACGCGCAATTTAAGTTATCCAATGATCACGCATTCATCAATTTATACCGGACTTTTTTCAAAAGTACGCACTACAACTTATTCACCAAAAAAATCCTTATTTTCGTTGCTGACTGACATTGAATTATGTATGCATACTTACAGGGGAAATTTA
>JBBQOJ010000322.1:0-4653 GCA_038330815.1 Chitinophagales bacterium
GCTCCTTTAAATACCGGGATACGCCCATAATGGTGCCCGTAGTACCCATCGAAGAAACAAAATGCGTTATTTGGTGCTGTGTATCCTTCCATATTTCAGGACCCGTAGTTTTATAATGCATCAACGGGTTATCCCCGTTACCAAATTGGTTCAACATCAGGTACCCCCCTTTTGCTACCTGCCCGTTGGCATAATCAATTGCACCCTCCATCGATCGTGCCTTAGGCGTAAGTACAACGGTGGCACCAAACGCTTCCATCGTCAATACCCGTTCCCTGGTGGCGTCTTCCGGCATCACCAATACAATGGGCACTTTAAATAAACTGGCCATCATGGCCAACGCTATCCCTGTATTTCCACTGGTTGCTTCCACCAGGGTGATACCATCTTTAATTTCGCCCCGGTCTATGGCTCCTTTTATCATCCCGTAAGCAGCCCTGTCTTTTACACTACCGCCGGGATTGTTACCTTCCAGTTTACCATAAATAGTAACCTCCTTGTTTTCCCTGCCCGGGATATTATTTAATTTTACCAGCGGCGTATTACCCACCAGGTCTAAGATTCCTCCCATGAATTGATGTTTTTTTTATGATTAATAATGTTAAAAGAGCGAAGCAGTGCCATCATCGCTTTACACAAATAGTCAAAAATACTAATGGCGAGGCATTTAACAAATATCGAAATGCAGGCATTGCCTGCTGCCCTGTATAGTTGAACAACAACCACCAAATTTCGGCTAGTTATAAAACAGCAGCAGCGCAGTAAAGTTTACCACAATAAAAAACCTGTCAAATAACACTACTTTGCATCAAACCTCCTGGTTGCTTTCTGCTAAATTAAACAATTCAATATTTTTGAAGAAGATTTTAAGGATTTGAAATACATTTGGTAAATTAAATTTAATTGTATGAAAAAGTATTGTATCATTTTTTCCTTAGCTGCTTTTTGCCTGTCTTGCGGCAATCAATCTGAACCAGCAGCAACTGCGGACGCTCCAAAAAAAACTACTTCCGTTATGGATCATCCTGATTACGACAAAGGGCTTAACCTGATTGCAAAATCAGATTGTTTTACCTGTCACAAACTCAGGGACCCCTCCACCGGTCCGGCATATGGCGCCGTTGCTGAAAAGTATGAGAATAACGAAGCCAATATAAATATGCTGGCTGAAAAAGTTATAGCGGGCGGACAGGGCGTTTGGGGCCAGATACCAATGGCAGCACACCCGCAGGTATCAAAAGAAGACGCGATTGCCATGGTTAAATACATTTTTTTACTAAAAGAAGAAAAAAAATAATTTATGATTAAAAAAATAATTTTTACAGGGGCTGTCCTTGGTTCCTTGCTGTCTTGCAATAGTAACCGTCAAACCGCTTCGGTTAACATCGGTGCAGATTCCAATACCTCCTCCGCTTCAACTACTAGTAAAGATGGCTTTACCAGCCTTTTCGACGGAAAAACAATGGCTGGATGGCATACCTATGGAAGTGACCAGGCAGGCAATAAAGGGAAAATTGCAGATGGCGCCCTCTACCTCGACACCACTAATACACCTGGTGTTAAATTAAAAGGAGGCGACCTGGTTACCGATAAGGAATATGAAAATTTCCACTTGAAATTAGACTGGAAAATCGCACCAAAAGGAAATAGCGGGATTATATTTTTTGTGCATGAGGACACGGCAAAGTATAAAGCCACCTATAATACCGGCCCCGAAATGCAGGTACTTGATAACGACAGCCATCCGGACGGCAAAATAATTAAACACCGTACAGGCGACCTCTACGACTTAATTTCAAGTTCAAAGGAAACGGTAAAACCAGTAGGAGAATGGAATGTAGCGGAAATAATTGCAAAGGATGGCAAACTGGATTTTATCCTGAATGGAACCAACGTAGTATCGACTACCATGTGGGATGATGCCTGGAAACAAAAGGTGGCCAATAGTAAATTTAAATCGATGGCAGGTTTCAGCACCTATAAAAAAGGGCGCATCGCCTTACAGGATCACGGAAATATGGTATGGTACCGGAATATAAAGATTAAGGAGCTTTAATTGAAATTTAAAAAACCCGGTAAAGTTTACCGGGTTTTTTATTTACTATTTTAATAACTTTTTACGCATATACGCCTAGCTTTTTTGAATACTGGTGATGGTATCCGGAACATAATTCTTCTCCGGTTCTAGATAGTAATGTTTTATTCCCGCGGTACCGGCGCTTGCCAGTATTTTTTTAAAGTCGATGCTACCGTTACCAATCTCCGTATTGAGTGTATTGTCGGCCTTATCCATGTCTTTTACATGTACCATGGGAAAACGGCCGGGCTGTTGGTTAAATAGGGCCACCGGGTCTAAACCTGCCCGAACAACCCAGTATAAATCCAGTTCAAACTGAACCAGGTTTTTATCCGTACTATTCATCAGGATATCGTATCCTCGCTGTCCATCTATTTCCATAAATTCAAAATCATGATTGTGGTAAGCCAATTGCAGGTTCGCATCCTTGCAAATCTCGCCTGCTTTATTCATTCGTTCTGCCAACACTTTATATTTATCAATCGTTTTTCTTTTTTCTTCCTCCAGGTGGGGAATCACAATGTATTGCTGACCAAGTGCGTTGCCGGCTTCACACATTTTTTTAACGTCATCCCCATTACCATCATCAAACAACATGGTGGCAGGCATGTAGTGGCCACTTGGAGAGGTTAATCCATTGGCTTTTAACAGGTCGGCAAATTCCTTCAGGCTAAGGCCGAAAAACTGCTGTTGGTCAGTTAAACCATAGGTTTCCACTTCCTTGTAGCCTGCCGCCGCCACTTTACCAACCAGGCCCTTCACATCCTTAACGATGTCATCCTTCAATGTATATAACTGTATTCCAATATTGGTGGAACCGGCTGTTGAACTACATCCGTGTAATGCGAATCCGGCGCCTAACACAGCCGTTTGTTTAAGAAAATCTCTCCTGGCATTCATTGTTTTAAGTTTGGTTAAAAAATGAAGTTACAAAAAAAATGTTGGCCGCTTTTTCAAACGCCGCGGTAGGCGGGAGCAATGGTAATGATGCCGTTGTTGAAAATAGTAAGAGTAAGAATCACCACATTACCAGTTGCTACCTGGGCGCTGGTTATCCATCCTTTACAATAGGCCGGTAAACAAAAATAAGCCCCCGGGATGGCATAGGGCAGCGTTGGCCTGGCGTACTCCAAAATAGAAAAAGCCGTTCGTAAAGAACGGCTTTCAAAATATTTTTATTGCAATTGAAATTAGATACGGAAATGTGCAAATGCCTTGTTGGCCTCAGCCATACGATGGGTATCTTCTTTTTTCTTAAAAGCTGCACCTTCGCCTTTGCTTGCTGCTACAATTTCATTGGCCAGTTTATCAGACATGCTCCTGCCGTTGCGATCGCGGCTGTATTTTACCATCCATTTAATGCTCAAAGATACCTTCCTGTCGGTACGAACCTCTGCCGGAATCTGGAAAGTTGCTCCACCAATACGACGGCTACGCACTTCAACCCCGGGGGTTATATTATTCAGCGCTTTCTTCCAAATTTCGTATCCGTTATCGCCGGTAATCTTACTTACCTTATCCAAAGCATCGTAAAAAATAATATAAGCGCCACTTTTTTTACCAGCCCACATTAAATTATTCACAAAACGGGTAACTAATTTGTCGTTGAACTTAGGATCTGGTGCTAACGGAATTTTTTTTGGTTGTGTCTTACGCATTGTTCTTTATTTTTTATCGTTTATACGATAAACGTGAAACTTGATATATTGAATTATTTTTTTGCTTTTTCTTTCTTGGTTCCGTATTTACTACGACTTTGCTTACGGTCTTTTACACCGGCGGTATCGAGGCTACCACGTACGATATGGTAACGCACACCTGGTAAATCCTTAACCCTGCCACCACGTATCAACACGATGGAATGTTCCTGTAAATTATGACCTTCACCTGGAATATAGGCAATCACTTCAATTTTATTGGTCAAACGTACTTTGGCAACCTTGCGTAAAGCGGAGTTAGGTTTTTTAGGGGTAGTTGTATACACCCTTGTACAAACACCACGGCGTTGCGGACAGGCGTCTAAAGCTCTTGACTTGCTTTTAGCCCTGATAATTTCTCTTCCTTTTCTTACTAACTGTTGTATTGTAGGCATTTTTAACCCTTTATTTTTTGGACGGCAAAGGTAGGAAATCTCAGCTAAAAATGAAAATTAATAATTTATTTTTTCATAATTTTCCTGGATATCCCCATTTCAGCTATAAAAACAGGCCATCTACCTTACCGGAAAATTATTTTTTGTGCATGAATTTCCCTTGATCGAATATTTATTACACGTAAGGTATAAACCCCCTTGCTCAAACCAGGAGGCCTCTGCACCTGCAGGCGGCTACCATTTAATGTGTTGTAAGAAGTTTCCGCAATCACCTGGTTCAGCATATTAAGCAGGCTGATTTTATACTCATTTTTAATCGTGGCATCAAATTCAATGGTTAACTGATCACCTACCGGGTTTGGAAAACAGTGAATGGGTTTCCCGGGCGCTGTTTTTTTCAACACAATGCTATTTCTATAAACCACTTTTTGATTTTTATAAAATTCCTTCACCCTGTAAAAGTTATTTCCTGGCAGCGGCATTA
>JBBQOJ010000323.1:0-4635 GCA_038330815.1 Chitinophagales bacterium
TAAACTGGTACAATTGATACAACACCGGTTTGGAGAAATTCCAGTAGGATTTATTTCTATCAAACCCAGTGTTCGCCGCTGGGAAATAATTGACAAAGTAAAACGGGCCAACCTGCTCATTCAAAAGGAAATTAGTAAGGAAGGCGGTAAATTATGTTATATCAATATTTTTGATGCCATGACGGACCAGGCGGGTTATCCCAGGCGCGAATATCTAGCCTCCGACGGTTTGCATATAAATGACACGGGATACGAACTTTGGAACCGTATCATTCAACAACACATTTCGTCAGGCCAACTTCACCTGGCAAACCAACCATTACTCACCTAGTTTTAACGTTATGCAGGATACCATGAACCACCGGCAAAGCACCCGTTTAAAAAGGGAATATATGAAATGGTTCAGCCCGGCACTAAACAGGGAAATGGAGCTATTGGTGTTTGGTGACAAGGGGAGCCCGGTGATATTGTTCCCCACAAGAATGGCGCGGTTTTACGACTATGAAGACTGGGGTGTTTTAGATGCGCTGGCCGATAAAATCGATGCCGGCTTAATACAGGTATTTTGTCTGGATAGTGTGGATGCCCAGAGCTTTTATTGCAAAAATATTTCTCCGGGTGAACGCATTCAGCGGCATGCATGTTATGAACAATACCTGTTACACGAGCTTGTTCCCTTCATACAGGCTAGGAATCAACAGGCAGGCATGGTATCTGCCGGATGTAGTCTTGGCGCCTACCATGCGGTAAATTTTGCCTTTCGCTATCCACATTTATTTATAAAGATTATCGGCATGAGCGGCCGGTACGACCTCACCCTTCGCTACCCTTATTTTGAGGATTTATTTGAAGGCTATAGGGATGAATTCATTTACAATAATATGCCCACCCAATATATACACCACCTAAGCAATACCGTCATCCACCAGGCAATACAACAACTGGTAATTGTGCTGGCCATTGGACGGGAGGACGTGTTTTACGAAAATAACTGCCAACTGGCCAACAGCCTGTCTTTACAAAACATTCCGCATGTATTGCACGTAATGAATGGCGAAGCCCACAAGGCAAGGTATTGGGGCGAAGTTTTGAACCAGTACCTATAGCATTCATTCTATAGTTTACCGGCAGGCATTAAACTACCGGCTCCGCCTACCCGATCAAAACTGAAGGTCCCTCACATCAAATTTTCTTTTTGGCTTTTTACCCAGTATGCGGTACAATACGCTGTTGAGCGTAAAGGGATCATTATCAAACCCGCCGTGCGAACCCGACCTGGAGATATCGGGCCCAATTTCCTCTTTACCCGGTGCCTTACCTGCAATTACCATGCTGGGCCATCCATGAATGGTTTGTTTAAAAAGCCTGGCCATCTCCGGGTCGATGAATTTCTCAATCAACTCCGGGTTTTTACCATTGATATATTTTTCCATTCCCAGTAGCGGCGTTTCCCGCCGCCGTTCGAACGAGTTGCTCACAAGGTACAACAACGATTTTCCGTAGGGGCCAACAACATCATCCCTTTCCCCCTTATCGCTCAGCACATACACTGTTGGCCGCAGGTCGTCGTTTTCCTTCATCAGGGGAACGTACTTCAGTTTAAAAAGTTCAACGGAGATGGCAGGTGCCAGCAACTGCACCGACTTAACAGGCATGCCAATCTCTAACAGGGCTTCAAGGGCATGGGTGACAAAGATAGCACCGGCACTGTGTGCCACGATATGAATTTCCCATTTCTTTTTTTCCTGTGCATCCAGTGTGTTAAATGCTTCCAGCCCCTTTTCCGCCAGGATGGCGATGGCCCTTTTTTTATCACCAGGATAAACGGGTTTCCTGGAGGCCAACTGTGCATTCTCCTTCATTTCATCCCATAACATGGTGCCGATTTTTGACGCCGTTAATTCAAAAGTGCGGTCTCTAATTTCAAGGGTAGAGTCCCTCAATTTGGCCAGCCAGTGTACGCTTGCCTTATCATCATCGGTAAACAGGTCGAAAAGGTTATTTTTTAAAGAGTTCCAAAAATCTGTTTCCCACATAATGTGCACCGGGTAAATTTCATTATCCAAACAAACCTGTTTAAAGCCAATCACCCTTCTTGCCACTTCCTTTTCATCATTCAGTCCGCCATGCAGGTACAACATGATCCTTTTTTTACTCCAGTGTTGGGCAGCCGCCTCTACAGAAAGAAACAGGCGGGCAATATCTTCTTCTGTTGTCCAGTAACTACCGGAATCTGACAGGAAACCATTGTTGCCAATGTTTACCACATAGGGCCGGATACTTTCCAGCGGAATAATATCCGACGCCCTTTGCCTTCCTGCATCCGTATCACTGTTTTGTTTCTTGTTCCAGAGGTTGGTGTCCATTGGCACCCCCAACTGAACCACCCAACAGTCGGAAGAATGCAGCATCCAGTCTTCGTAGGGCAACAATGCAAATCCCTTATGTCCCCATTTCTCTCCCCAGGAATTTTGAACAATAAACCCTTCCCTGGTATAGCCCACAATAGCAACGGCATGCCCACCATCGGCACGTTCCTTTCTTTCAATAATTGGCAAGGTGATCGTTTTCGACTTGCCCTTTGCCAGGTAGGTATGCATTTTCCCCTTGGTTGTTGGATCTACCCATCCTTCATGTACCATTAAGGTGGCATACAAAATACCCGCTTCCGCGATAGCAGCGTGCATATCCCGGATATTGCGGTGCATTACCCGGTAGTAGGCACCGGATGGCACTTCCAGCGCATTCCTGGCCCGTTGCTCATCAAGGTGCATGGGCCCTGTTAAGTCATCTCCCCACTCCCATCTTTTTACCACCCCGTGTGCCGTCCAACCTTTTACCGAACCCCGCGCAGAGGATCCGACATAATCTTCGCCCGGCCATTCGTCGTACCGGCGCGCCATTTCGTACAACATCCGCGGACTTACGCAATCCTTAATAATAGCCGCAGGCGTTACCCGCCCATTTTTTACCAGGTGATAATTGATCACTGCGGCCAACGCAAAACCGGTACAGGCACCCTCCGTGCCCTGGTCAAGAATCAATGGTATGTAGTCGAAGTTGATGTACTGTTCCGGCAGGGGACTTAGTGTTGGCTGGTAAAACCAATCACGTACATCAATTTTATCAGGGAAAGCATCCAGCGTTTTTTTAATCTTTTCCGCCGTGGTGCGATTGGCAGGTTTTACCCGTTGTTTTACCGCCGATGGTTGTGTTGTTTTTGGATAGGTTGGTTCTAGCGCCATGAAGTGGGTTTTAAAAAATTCAGGAAATTAACAGAATGGTTTTACTGCCAGCTTTTTTATAATAAACTTTTAATTGAATGAGGTAAGTGTTGCCCCGGAATAATTTTATTTTTATAAGGGCATTTTCACCCGTGCCGCTGTTATCATCCCCGCTTATAAATTGCAACTGCCCGTCCTCTTTTTTGTGAGATAACACCATTACCGTGTCTGGTATGCCGGTGGTGGCGAGCGTATAATAACGGGTAGCGGTCGGTTTAAAAATAAAGTCCTGTTGCTCCGCATTGTCAACAGCAATCGCCACGGGTACACCGGATTTTATCACCATGTCTTTTGTAGGATTTACGGTTGGATAAAACTTCAACGCATAGGTAATATCCTGCTCCGACACACCACCCGGGGGCTGCAAACCCTGGATGAATTGGGTTGGCTTTTTAATAAGGCCTGCTTCAAAGGGATAATGCATAATGGAAGCAGGATCCCAGTTGGAGCCATTGACCATTCGTTTGTCCAGTTTTTTGATGATATTTTCATAGGTAGTTGCTTTGTCCCAATTATTTGGGGGTGCTCCCAGGGAAGCATACACGGCATCTTCGTCCCACACAATCCCGGCAAACGGGTTTTGGTGTTCGTGTTGGAGTCCAAGTGTATGGCCAATTTCATGGATGGCGGTATCTATCCCATTGTGGCGGTCGGTTATGGCAATGTTCCATCCAAAATTCATGGTGCGTTCCTCCACCGGTTGCAGTAATATATCCCGGCCTACGTACGACCAGGACCCGTCCTCCTTCATAAAACCAATCCTGATTTCGGCGTCCTCCCGGTGTTTCACTTCTTTAAATACCAGGCCGATCCCTGTTTTCTTCCATACAGTAAATGCCTTTCTAACCACCTCCTGTTGAGCCTTTGATCCGCGCCAACTGATCCATTCGCGGGTACCATCCTCGTAATCTACAAAGGCACCATCTGCGGCTTTATTAAAAAAATAATAATGCAGGGTGGTACCGTTTGCCCACTTGTTGCGGTTGGTGAGAATCAGGCGGGCCCTTTCGTTAGCGATGCCTGCATCGAGCCCTTTAACAATCACCGGTGGATTTGAACAAAACCGCATGGCCATTTCTTTACCGGCCCTGGGTTGCGTCGCTTTTTTTTGTTGGGTAGCCATATGGTTCTTTTTAATCTGTAATAATAGCAGGTACTAATACCTGCCCTGGTTAATATCAATGCCCGTAATACGATCACTGCTTACCTGCTTCCGCTGCGAACAAGGGGCTTATTCTGCATACCTGTCCAGCAAGGTTTGTATAATCCTGCACCGCATTTCCTCTTCTTTAAGTACGGTGGATTCACCCAGGATGCGGCTTAATTCAATGGCCTTATCGAGGTCGTATAT
>JBBQOJ010000324.1:0-4631 GCA_038330815.1 Chitinophagales bacterium
GAAGTGAATATCAGTTTAAATACCTATACCCATATTCAGCAAAGCGATTCCGGGAAATTATATACCTATCTTCAGATTAAAGAAGATGCTCATACTATTTATGGTTTTTTTGATCGGGGGGAAAAGGAAATGTTTATTCAGCTCATCAGTGTTTCGGGCATCGGTGCAGCTACCGCGCGAATGATGTTGTCTCATCTTAAACCCGATGAGGTAAGCACTGCCATCCAGCAGGGAAATATAAAATTGCTGGAGAGCATTAAAGGAATAGGAAAAAAAACCGCGGAACGACTGGTATTGGAACTTAGGGACAAAGTAACCAAAATTGAGAGCATTGTGCAAGTTACTGCGCTTACAGGCAATAGTATTCAGCAAGATGCGTTAAATGCTTTGATAGCGCTGGGGATCGCAAGACCCCAGGCAGAAAATGCTATTAAAAAAATTACCATTACCGCAACCGATAATAATAATTTAGAAGAACTCATTAAAAAAGCACTTAAAGCCATTTGATAGAACTATACATTAACTGAAATACCGGATGTTTCTTAAGATAATACCAGGATTAATTGGCTTTAGGTTAATGTATATAGTATTTTTTTTCACTATTTCATTGTCACTAGCTGCCAGCAATACAGGCGGAGGCTTCCCGTCTTTTGGTGGTATTTCATCCGACACCCTTCCCTATCCCATTTACGACCGAAAGGGTGATGTTGTGAGTGATAACAAAAAAAGCACGTACGATTTTAAAACACCTTCTAATATTTCTGATTCCGTTGTGTACGATTTTAAAACAAAATTGTATACGGTGTACGAAAAAATTGGCGATAAGTATTATAGAACCCCTACCACCTACACTTTCGACGAATATTGGGCCATCCGTGGACGGCAGGCAGAAATAGACTACTTTAAGAAGCGCGCCAACACCATGAACCTGTTGAACCGCAAACTTACCAAACCAACATTATCCCTCTACGATAACCTTTTTAACCGACTTTTTGGTAATGGTAAAATTGATATCAGTCCGCAGGGTAATGTGGATATAACCGCGGGCTACCAGGGACAGAATGTGAAAAACCCTACCCTGCCGGAAAGGGCCAGGCGAAACGGTGGTTTCGATTTTGACATGAATGCCCAGGTGAATGTAAATGCCAACATCGGAGATAAACTAAAATTTCCTATCAATTACAATACCCTGGCAAATTTTGGGCAGGATAACCAGCTAAAACTTGATTACAGTGGTGTAGATGATGAAATTATCAAACGCATCGAAGCGGGTGCCGTACAATTTCCCTCCCGCAGCACTTTTATTCCCGGGGCGCAACAATTATTTGGATTGAAAACACAGTTGCAGTTTGGCAAACTGAATGTTACCGCGGTACTAGCCAACCAAAAATCGCAGCGCCAAACCGTTAACCTGCAGGGAGGCGCCGCTGCGCAGGTGATTGACTTAAAGGCGGATGAATATGAAGAAAATCGTCACTTTTTACTAGGACAATATTTCAGGGACAATTACAACAGTGTATTGTCGAAAATACCGGCTGTTACTACACCGATTCAAATTTTACGACTGGATGTATGGGTTACCAACCGCAATGGCAGCACCACCAACACCAGGGATATTGTGGGCTTGATGGATCTGGGTGAAAAAAATCCTTTCCAGCAACCGCCCATCATAAACGTTTTAAGCGGTTTTGCCCCGCCTGCCAATAATACCAACGACCTCTATGCAAAAATTGTAAATAACCAGGCTAACCGTAACCCGGCGCTGGTAGTAAGCAATCTGCAGAGCATTGGCCTTTCACCCGTGCAGGATTTTGAAAAGATCTTTGCCAGGAAACTTGATTCTACCCAATATATTTTTAATCGCCAGGCAGGGTATATTTCCATCAGCCAGCCATTACAACCGGATGAGATTTTAGCGGTTGCCTATCAATATGCCTACAATGGAAAAATTTACCAGGTAGGGGAGTTTTCGCAAGACCTGCCGCCAGACAGTGCTTCTGCTACCCAAAAAGTATTATTTCTCAAATTATTAAAAGCCACTTCACAGCGTACCGCCTTACCCATCTGGGACCTGATGATGAAAAATGTGTATTCAGTAGGATATGGCACTTTAACCCCAACCGATTTTAAACTGAATGTGTTGTACCAGGAGCCGAGCCTGGGTTGGAAAAGATACGTACCCTTTGGCGACAAAAACCAGGGCGTACCTATTATTTCACTGATCAACCTCGATCGGTTAAATAACCAGCTTGATCCTCAGCCGGATGGCGTTTTTGATTACGTGGAAGGATTTACCGTCATCTCCGAATATAGCCGCATCGTGTTCCCGGTATTGGAACCCTTTGGCCGCGACCTGGCCACGCAGGTGTACACCAACCCGCCTGCTGCCGCCAGTGATACCCTTTATTATGCCTTGTACGATTCCATCAAGGCAGTGGCACAGCAGTTTCCTAACCTCAATCGCTTTGTAATGAAAGGGTCGGCCCGCACTTCCGGCTCCTCTGATATTAGTATCGGCTACAATATTCCGCGTGGTAGCGTTACTGTTACTGCGGGGGGGCAGGCATTGATTGAAGGAGCGGATTATGATATTAACTACGACCTGGGTACCATCAAGGTAACTAACCAGGCAATTTTAAATGCCGGTCTGCCAGTACAGGTGAATTTTGAAAACAATGCCGCTTTTGGTATTCAACAACGGAACTATATGGGTCTGCGACTCGATTACCTCGCCAAAAATACCCTAAAGGAGCAACTTGCCATTGGCGGAACCGTGGTGCGCCTCGGCGAACGCCCCTTTTTTACCAAGAACAATATTGGTGACGACCCCATCCGCAACACCATGTATGGCCTCGATTTAAATTACCGGAAGGAAATGCCCAGGCTCACTAAACTGCTCGACAAACTTCCATTTTATTCAACCAATGCGCCGTCGTCTATTAATGCTTATGCTGAAGGTGCTTTTTTAAAGCCTGGCCATGCGCCGCAGATTGGTAAGGGCGCTGCAGGTACGGTGTACATTGATGATTTTGAAGGCAGTAAATCCGGGATCGACCTGCGTTTTCCTGCCATTAGTTGGGCAATGGCGTCCACGCCACAGCGGGCAACCGATGTTAACGGCAATATCATGTTCCCCGAAGCGGTACTCAACAACGACCTGGACTATGGAAAAAAGCGGGCAAAACTCGCCTGGTACCAGATTGAACCTGCCCTGCAAGGGTTTAGGGGTGTTAATAATCCCTTAAGCGACAACCGCGCCGAGTTAAGTGATCCCAGGGTAAGGCTGGTAAAACAAAGTGAAATTTTTCCACAGCGCACCACCGACTTTGGTCAAAATCAACTGATCACTTTCGACCTTGCGTATTATCCTACCGAAAAGGGCCCCTATAATTATGAGGCATCGCCTTTGGCCATTGATAATAATAACCGGTTGAGAAATCCGCGGCAGAAATGGGGTGGATTAATGCGCAACATCGATCAGTCGGATTTTGAAACTGCCAATATCGAATTTATTGAATTCTGGGTACAGGATCCGTTTATCAACACAGCTACGAGGCCCGCTGCTGATCGATCTTCCGGTGGAAAACTGTATTTTAACCTGGGTAATATTTCGGAAGATGTATTAAAAGATGGCCGTCGTTTTTATGAAAACGGCTTGCCTACGCCCACTTCACCGGCACAGGTGGATAATTCTTCTGTTTGGGGAAGGGTGCCGCTCAACCCCATCCAGGTAACCAATGCTTTTAGTAATGATGCTGCCGACCGGGTTTTCCAGGACCTTGGTTTTGATGGCAATAACAACGATTCCGAAGCGGTAAAGCGGGCTCCCTACCTCGCACAATTGCAGGCAGCAGTAAATAACGTTGCCTACCAGGATGCAGTGACCGATCCTTCGGCAGATGATTATATTCATTACCGGGACGCGGTGTTTTCTCCTACGGATGGTATTCAAAAAAGGTATAAAAACTTTAATAATCCCGAAGGCAACTCAAAGGTAAATGACGGCTCTATTTTTTCATCGGCTGCCACCTTATACCCCGATGCGGAAGACCTGAACCGCGATAACACGATGAACGAGGCCGAGGAATATTTCCAGTACATCGTTGATATCAAACCTGTAAATGACCCCACCATGCAAATCGGGGTAAATTATATCGTTGATAAAAAATTTGTCAACATCGCCGGTTTACCCGATGGCTCCAGTCGGCAGGAAACCTGGTACCAGTTCAGGATACCCATTGGTGCCTACCAAAGCAAGATTGGCAATATCCCCGATTTTAAGTCCATTCGATTTATAAGGATGTTTTTAACTGACTTTGAGGATGAGGTGGTGATGCGTTTTGGTAAACTCGAACTTACCCGGAATATCTGGCGCAGGTTCCCTAACAAAATTGATTCTACCGGTACTTATTCACCCATTACCACCAATGCCGATTTTAATGTAAACGGGGTGAATATTGAGGAAAACGACCGTAAGTTTCCATTGCCTTACCGCACGCCCAGGGAAATTCAGCGCCAGCAGATACAAAGTAACAATGGGGTAAACCTTTTGCAGAATGAACAAAGCATGTCGCTACAGTTTTGTGGCCTGGGCCGGGGCGATTCAAGGGGCGTACAGCAAACTTTTGCCA
>JBBQOJ010000325.1:0-4593 GCA_038330815.1 Chitinophagales bacterium
GCAATAGGGCAAATTATACTGATTGATGCCGTATTTTCATTCGACAGTATCATTACAGCAGGTGGTACGGCCAAACACGTTGAAATTATGATTGCAGCAGTAGTGATTGCTATGATCGTGATGTTTTTATTTAGTCCAAAAATTGCAGGGTTTATCCATAAGCACCCCACTTTAAAAATGCTGGCCCTTTCCTTTCTTGTTATGATAGGCTTAAGCCTGATAATGGAAGGCTGGAATGCCGAAGCGGCTCATGAAATGCACCTCAAAAATTATATCTACTTTGGAATGGCATTTTCTTTTACAGTGGAATTGTTGAACATGACCATGCTAAAAAGAGCATCGCGAAAAAGATTAGTTAAGTTAAATGAACCCACCCTGCAGGACGACAACGAAAGCGACGCAGCGAAATAGGGTAAGCCCCTGGCGGTTAGTTTCGGGCTTGTAAACAGGAGGAACAAATATATTCAAAGTATAAGCAGCCGCTTCACCAGAATAGTGACACGGCTGTTTTATTTTTGGTTGTTTACAAGAGTATTATTGAACAGCGGTTTTGGCAGGCAACCACCCGCTTAGCGACCATAAGTTGAGAAGAAGTGCGGTTTAAATGATGAACCGGTTGAACACGTTTAGGCATGCATACAGAGCATGGTGGCGGCCACAATACCGGCAGTTTCAGTTCTTAACCTGGTGCTTCCCAGCGAAACTGCCTTAAAATCATGCTGCAGGGCCAGTTCTACTTCATCAATGGTAAAATCACCTTCCGGCCCGATTAAAAGGATGGTGTCATTAAAAGGTTGGCAGGATAATAGTTCCATCCTTGGTTCTTCCGCTTTACAATGGGCCACCATTTTTTTGGTAGCAGTGCCGGCTGACAAGGCGTTAAGATAATTGTTGATCCGCTTAGGTTCATGTATTAGCGGCAGCCAACTTTGTTGGGATTGTAATAAAGCGCTAATTAAAATCCCTTTCATGCGATCCATTCGAAAATGTTGCTTCTCAGTCCTGCTGCAAACCAATGGCACAATTTCCGTAACCCCAATTTCGGTTGCCTTTTCTAAAAACCATTCAAATCGGTGCGCATTTTTCACCAGGGAAATTCCAATTACCACCTTCTTTTGTGCAGGAGGTTGAAAGGTACTGGTTAGGATGTTAACCAGGCAGTGGCGTTTATTATTGTCGGTGATAGCCGCCGTAAATAAGTTGCCCCGGCCATCGGTTAACTGAAGTTGTTCGCCATTTTGCATGCGCAATACCTGCACCACGTGGCGGGAGGCTTCCTCCTCCAGTACGTGGGTGGTTGCCCCTGTTACAATTGATTCGGAATAAAAATAAGGGAGCGTCATATTGCTGATTGAATAAGTAATTCCTTTTCTTCCAGGTTCGATATAATCCCCGATAATACAGGTGCTTATTTACAAATGACCGTTTACCATTGGCCGCCATAATTACCCCGATAACTTTTAAGAAGGCCACTGGTATTGATGGCATTCATCGTTTAACTACCTGGAAAAAAAATAATTAATTTAAGCACACATTACAATTTAAAAAGGCGCTTCGTCATCAAAATTACCATCATTCATTTTGCTGCCCTTTTGGATGTAGAGTTTAGCGCCACCGTCATCATCTCCTTTTACCGGTCGGAAACTGCCTCCACCGCCACCAGGTGCGCTTCCTCCAAAATCGCTTCCACCACTTTCGTCATCTTCTACAAATTTTTGTATATGTAACAACGCCCTTAATTTAATTGTATCCAGGCTACCATTTCTATGTTTGGCGATTTTTACATAGGTTTCCCCCTTATTGCTCTCGCCCATTTCATTGGCCGTAATATCATAGTAATCGGGGCGGTACAGGAACATCACCATATCTGCATCTTGTTCAATAGCTCCGGACTCTCTCAAATCACTCAATTGCGGAATTTTGGCACCTTCTTTTCTCTTTTCCACTTCCCTGCTTAATTGCGACAGGGCAATGATGGGCACTTTCAATTCTTTGGCCAACCCCTTTAAGTCACGGGAAATTTTACTGATCTCCTGCTCGCGGTTGCCGTTTTTATTATCTCCCCCACCACTCATTAACTGCAGGTAATCAATAATAATCAGCCCGATATCATGCTTATTTTTTAGGCGGCGGCACTTAGCCCTTAGCTCAAAAATATTTAGCGCGGCAGTATCATCAATGTAGATTGGTGCATTGCTCAATCGCTCAATACCTCGTTTGTACAACTGCTTCATCTCATGCTCCTCCAGTTTACCCCGGGTAATTTTCTCCAGCCAAATTTCGCTTTCGGCACTTAAAATACGTTGCACCAACTGGCTGCTACTCATCTCAAGACTGAAAAATACAATGGGGGTAGGTTTGGTAGGATGCAGTGCTGCACTCCTTGCCAGGTTTAATGCAAAGGCGGTTTTACCAACCGAAGGCCGGGCGGCCAGTACAATTAAATCGGTTTGTTGCCAGCCATAGGTTAATTTATCAAGAGAGGCGAAGCCACTTGGTACACCCGTGATGTCCTCATCACGGTTACGCATATCTTCAATCCGCTGGATGGTTTTAACCAACACCGTATTAATATCCTCGAACGCACTTCTAAGGTGATTATTGGTAATTTCAAACAGTTTGCTTTCTGCGTCATCCAATAAATCAAATACATCGGTGCTGTCTTCATAGGCATCGCCAATAATTTCTCCGCTGATACGGATCAATTCCCGCTGAATAAATTTTTGTAATACAATCCTGGAGTGCGCTTCAATATTGGCAGAAGAAACTACGGCATTGGTTAACTTGGAAACATAATAGGGCCCACCCACCAGCTCCAGGTCTTCCTTTAATTTTAATTCCTCCACTACCGTTAGTAAATCAATGGGCAAACTTTTTTCAGCCAACGATTTCATTGCTTTAAAAATGCGTTGGTTGGCTTCCCCGTAAAAACATTCGGGTTTCAAAATTTCGATGACGGTATCAAACGCACTTTTTTCCAGCATAATGGCGCCCAATACCGCTTCTTCCAGTTCCCTGGCCTGGGGCGGCACTTTGCCAAACATCATGCTCCCTAAATCCAGGGTGGGTTTCCTTCTTGTTTTTCTGTCTTTGTTTAGGTTAGTAAGGTCCATATGGAATAAAAATATACTTGTTATATGATTAAATGTAAGGCACTAACAATGTTGGTAATTACTTAATTACGAATAAGCGGTCGTGTTAGTAAACTGCTGCATTTGTAAAAAAAACATCCCATAGGGTAACAAATTATTACGGGGCGGCTAAGGTAAATCCAAAATGTGTAAGGGTAACTTTAAAATGAATGTTATTAACTTTTTATAATGATTATGCACAGGAAATTAACAAGCAAAATTAGCTTATTCATAGTTTATCCACCGGATTATTAACAGGCTACATCCACAATGGACGGCATTCGGTAACAATTTATTAACACCGTAATTCTACGATGGTAATTTTTCTGCACCATCGCCTATTTTTTTTACCCTTGTTTTTTCCGTTTGTAAATACTAATTTTTTGAAATGGAGGAAGTGCAAGCCTGTATTGATATACAGCGGTTATCGCAAGGATTTTTAAAAACCGGCCTTTTTTATCCCGCTGCCGCAAAGCAATAAAGGCAATGGTTATCTTTGTCGCTTTAAAGACTTGTATTAAAAAAATTAAATGACCATAAGTTATAATTGGCTGAGCGAATACCTTCCAGAAAAAGTAGCTATTGAGAAACTGGCAAAAATTTTAACCTCCATCGGGTTGGAAGTGGAAAGCCTGGAGAAATTTGAAAGCCTGAAGGGAGGTTTACAAGGGCTGGTAATTGGCGAGGTGATCACCTGCGAAAAGCACCCGGATGCGGATAAGTTAAAGGTTACTACCGTAGCCATTGGCAACGGCGACCCACTGCAAATAGTGTGTGGTGCCCCCAATGTAGCTGTTGGCCAAAAAGTGGTGGTGGCTTCCATTGGTGCTACCATTTACCCAACCCAGGGAGTGCCCCTAACTATGAAAAAAGTGAAGATCCGGGGCGTAGAAAGCGCAGGCATGATTTGCGCCGCTGATGAAATTGGATTAAATGATGACCATGCCGGCATTCTTGTGTTACCAGCCGATACCAGGACAGGAAGTGCGGCGGCTGATTATTTTAGGCCCTACCAGGATACCATTATCGAAATAGGCCTTACCCCAAATCGTATGGATGCGATGAGCCACCTGGGTGTAGCCAGGGATGTATGCGCCTGGCTTTCGCATCATCAAAAAAAAGAAACCTATATTGAATCTCCTTTCAAGAATAATTTTAAGGCCGATCACCAGGAGTTGAAAATGGAGGTGTCGATTGAAAACAAAGCGGCCTGCCAGCGGTATTCGGGGGTAAGCCTGCAGGGGGTAACCATCGCCGACAGCCCGCAATGGTTGCAACAAAAATTAACCAGTATCGGCCTGCGGCCCATCAATAACATCGTTGATATCACTAACTTTATCCTCCATGAAACCGGTCAGCCGTTGCATGCTTTTGATGCCAATAAAATTTCCGGCAAAAAAATCATAATTAAAAACCTACCCGAGGGTACCCCTTTTGTTACCCTTGACGAGAAGGAAAGAAA
>JBBQOJ010000326.1:0-4592 GCA_038330815.1 Chitinophagales bacterium
TTTCAATTGGCGGTTAGTGGTTTCTATATTTTTAATATCGGCTCCTCCTATTTTACAAAAGCAGATACTGCCACCGGGCGGTATAACAGGTACGAGACAGCGCTATTTGATATAGAGGACCCCACCAATAAAAAAGACATCGACCGGCTGGAAGAATTTTACCTCAGGTACAACTATCACCATGCCCACCTCACCCTGGGGCGCCAACTGGTGAATACACCTTTAATTAATTTACAGGATGGCCGCATGCGGGCTACCGGTGTTGAAGGTGCCTGGCTGGAGATGGGGCAAATAAATAGTACCCGTATCGAAGGCGGCTGGCTATATGCGGTATCACCGCGGAGTACCGTAAAATGGTACAATGCCGGGCAGTCCATTGGTATCTACCCGGGTGGCGTAAATCCGGATGGCACCGCTTCCAGTTATGCCCATCACATAAAAAGTAATGGCATTGCCGTAACCGGCATCACTACCATTATTAAAAAGCAACTCACCTTGCAGGTATGGAACCTTTGGGCAGAGAATGTGTTTAACACTACCCTGGTACAGGCCGAATGGCGATGGCCCTTATCCAACGGCAGCAGTTTTTTTTCTGCCCTGCAATTCATCCGGCAAACAGCGGTGGCGACAGGTGGCAATGCCGACCCGGCGAAAACTTATTTTGCCAAAGGACAGCAATCATTTAGTATGGGCGGAAGGGCCGGGTGGAAGAATAAATATTGGGAAGCCACCCTGAATACCAACCGGATTACCGCCCATGGCAGGTACCTGTTACCGCGGGAATGGGGACGCGAACCATTTTTCACTTACCTGCCCCGCGAAAGAAATGAAGGTACCGGAGATGTATATGCGCTAATGGCGAAACTGGACTACCAGTTCCCTTCCACCGGTTTAAAATCATCACTTGCTGCCGGTTATTATCATTTACCGGATGTAAAAAACCACCGCTTAAATAAATACGGCCTGGTTGCTTACACGCAGGTAAACGCTGACATCCGGTATGCCATGGGCGGACTGTTAAAAGGCATGGAAGCCCAGCTATTAATAGTGGGAAAAATAAGCAATGGAGAAACCTATCATAATAAAAATTACGAATTTAACAAAGTAAACATGGTGCAGTACAACCTGGTAGTGAATTATCATTTTTAGCTTAGCCCCGATGCAAAGGGTTCTGCGCCAATTTTTATCCGCAGATCCTGGTTGTTTGAATGACAACCTCGCCTGTGAGAAGATAAGGGAGAAAAAAAAAGCCTGGGCCATTGCTGTAAGTAATTCACTACTACAGTTACTCTTTTACCTGTTGCAAAATCCTTTCAGCCATTGCACCCGCGTCTACAATTTCATCCGGTGTGCCCAGGGCGATGGCCTGGCGTGGCATAAAATCCACCTCAGCCGTTACCGGATTTTGAACAATGGTATAACCACCCATCTTCCTGATAGCTGCTAACCCGGCGGCGCCATCTGCATTGGCGCCGGATAACAATATCCCTGTAACCCGACTACCAAACACTGCTGCTATTGATTCGAAACATACATCGATACTTGGCCTGCTGAAATTAATTTTTTCGGAACTATCCAACGAAAAACAGTCCTCATTTTCTACAAGCAGGTGATAATCGGGTGGAGCAATATAGATGGTGTTGATGTGGATTGGTTGTTTATCTTCCACTTCCTTCACGGCCAGTTTGGTGCGGGTGCTTAGCAGTGTTTCCAATATTGAATCCACGCCATTTCTGCGATGAACCACAATGATGATTAACGCCGCAAGGGGCGAAGGTAGTGCGGTAAGAATAGTTAAAATAACATGCAGGCTGCCGGCTGAACCACCAATGGCAATCACCTTAAACCGGTCTATTTCATCTTGCGCCATATTTTCTCTTTGTTTTGCAATTGTGCATATTTTGCTGCAACGGGTGAAAAGCGGATATTCTCTTTCGACCCCAATACCAGGTACCCTAATTTTTCTATACTCTCATCAAACAAGGTAAGCACCTTGTCCTGTAAGGTCTTATCAAAATAGATCAACACATTGCGGCAAAAAACCAGTTGAAATTCATTAAAAGATCTGTCAGACACCAGGTTGTGTGTGGCTGCAATCATTTTAGCAGAAAACCTTTCATCAAATTTCACCCAGTCGTACCTGGCAATATAGTAACCGGAAAAATCTTTTTTACCACCCGAAGCGATATAATTTTCGGAATACGCCTTCATCTGGCTAAGTGGAAAAATACCCTGCCTGATGTTTTCAATTACGGCAGGATTAAGATCGGTGGCGTACAATAAAGATTTGTGCAACAGGTTGGCTTCCTCCAGCAGGATGGCCATGGAATACACTTCTTCACCGGTGGCACAACCGGCATGCCACACACGGATAATGGGATGGGTGGCCAATACCGGGATTACTTTTTCACGGATAATGCTAAACAATTGAGGGTCGCGAAACATCTCCGTAACGTTTACGGTTAGTTCCTGCACCAGGTAGGTAAGGTAGCCGGCATCTGTTTTTACCCGGTATAGCAGTTCTGCAAAACTGGGAAAGCGATCCATTATTATCAACCTGTTCACCCTTCGCTTTAAAGAAGCCCTTGCATAATTAGTAAAATCATAGCCATACCGCGTCGACAATTCATCAATCAACACTTCCAGTTCATCCTCTTTTACCATACTAGCGGCTTTGTAAATTGGTCAGTACTTTTAATAACGCGTCAATATCCACGGGTTTGGAAATATACTCATCTGCGCCTGCTGCCATGCATTTTTCCCGGTCGCCAGTCATTGCCTGGGCTGTAACCGCAATTACGGGTATTTGTTTAAAAGATGAATTATTTTTTAACACCGACAATGCTTCATAACCATCCATTTCGGGCATCATCATATCTAACAAAATAACGCCTGCACCCTGTTGCTTTTCCAGGTAGTCAAATGCTTCCTTCATCCCGCCGGCGGAATCAACGGTGAAGCCTTTTGCTTTTAAGATGGCCGACAGGGCAAAAATATTGCGATTGTCATCATCCACCAACAGGATATTTTTGTTTGCTTTTAACATCATTATTTATTGGTACAGCCAAACCCGTAGCAATGAAATCAACTGGTCAATATCCACCGGTTTGGTAATATAATCTGAAGCCCCCGCTTCAATACATTTCTCCCGGTCGCCCGTCATGGCTTTGGCAGTTACCGCAATCACCGGCAAATTTCTGTAAGCCGGTAGTTGGCGGATACGCCGTGTAGATTCGTAGCCATCCATTTCCGGCATCATCATATCCATAAGCACCAGGTCAATTTTTAACGGCTTATCCAATTGTTGCAGTGCTTCTTTGCCATCAATGGCAGATACAACGTTCATACCATATTTCTCCAGTGAGCGGGTAAGTGAAAATATATTTCGCACGTCATCATCGGCCACGAGGATGGTTTTGCCCTTCAACACCTCTCCCAGTTCACCCATTTTTTTATAGCGGCCAACTTTGCCCTCCTTTTTATTTTCTTCCACCAGGTGCAGGAACAGTGACACTTCATCCAGTATGCGCTGGTAAGAGTGGGCTGTTTTAACCACGATGGTTTCGGCATACTGTTTTATTTTCACTTCTTCCGAATGAGAGAGATTGCTACCGGTAAAAATAATAATGGGTACGTGTTCCAACCCGGGTGTTTTTTTCACTTCCTCCAGTGTTTCACAGGCTGTTTGCGCCGGCACCCCCATATCAAGAATTACGCAATCCACTTCCTTTTGTTGCAGCGCAGTGATACACTCACTGACTGAATTTTTAATCTCGGAGCCTACCTGGTATTGCTGCAGGAAATAGGACAGTGCCTGTGCATGTTTGGCATTTTCCTCCACAATCATTACTTTTTTCGGATGAATGGATAAGGCCGCTTCAATCTTTGAAAACATCTCGCCCAGCTTTTCAAATGCCACCGGTTTATTGATAAAATCAACAGCCCCTTTTAACAGGCTCTGCTTTTTAGCCTCCTGCGAACTCATGATATGTACGGGTATGTGCCGGGTAGCAGCATTCGCCTTTAGTTCATCCATCACTTCCCAGCCACTTTTTACCGGCAATTGCAAATCGAGCAGTATGCCCAGTGGTAAAAACTGCTGCGCCAGCGCTATACCCTCATCGCCCCTTACTGCCACAATACCCCGGTATCCCTTTTGGCGGGTGTAATCGAGCAGGGAGCGGGCAAAAGGCGTGTCATCTTCAATAATAAGTATCACTTTATCGCCCGGCATTACGTTATGGCGATCATCCGGCACCGGTAGTGGAATGGCTTCACTCAGGTACTGATTAGCCACAGGCAAAACCGGCATTTTTTGCTCTGGCACAGGAGTGTAAGATTGTTCGGTAATCGCAAGGGGCATCATTTCCACCTGCTTAATCAACGGCAGGTATAGCGTAAATTCGCTCCCTTCGCCCACCTCACTTTGTAATTTTATTTCACCCCCCAACAACCTGGCAAGTTCCCTGCTAATTGACAGTCCTAACCCGGTACCACCAAATTGCCTGCGGGTAGATCCGTCGGCTTGTTGAAAGGCTTCAAAAATGGTTTGTTGTTTATCCCGGGGTATGCCAATACCGGTATCTTTTACC
>JBBQOJ010000327.1:0-4591 GCA_038330815.1 Chitinophagales bacterium
ATGGCACCTGAAAGACATGGACCTTGTGAAAAAGCATAGTACCGAGTTCGGCAAAGGTGGGCTCAACATCCAACGGATGTTTGATAATAGTGATGCTTCGGGCCTTCAATATTTCTTTATTGAACAGGAGGAATACAGCAGCACGCCATTGGAAAGTATGCGGCACAATATGAATTATCTAAAAAAAATAAAGGGATAAGAATCGATTCATCAACGTTAACTTGTTCAGAATAAAAATTGGATAACCAAAATAGTTGTTTTTTGATAGAACCCAATATCTTTACCCGGTTGAGCTTAATTATCTCTATTATTTTATTATGCTAAATTTTCTTGTTATATGAACAGGCGTACTGCGCTTAATCACCTGGTGATATTATCCATTGGGGCAGCTGTGCTTCCATCCTGTGGCCAGCCGGAACAGTCCACTATTAAATTGAAAAATTTATCGCTGGATAAGCCAGGTGAAGACCTGTTAGTTCAACTCACCGATGCCATTATTCCAGCCCGTAATTTTATGGGCGACGGACAGGTGAAGGCCCACCATTTTACCTTATTAATGGTGGATGATTGCTATGCGCCTGAAAAGCAGGCCAGCTTTATGGCAGGGTTAACCGAGTTTGATAAATTTGCCAGCCTCCGGCAGGGGAGCCGTTTTACAGCGTGTACGCCAAAACAAAAAAATGCCTTGTTAACAGAATTGGAATCTAAAAAAAGCGTTCCGGAGAACGCCTTATATTTTTATGAAACTACCAGGCGGCATACCATCCAGGCATATACCACCTCCCGTGATTATATGACCAATGTACTTCACTACAAAATGGTACCAGGCAGCGATTTTAAGGGATGCGTACCCGTTTAATACCCACACCGGGAAAAGCAATCAACAGGGAGTAATAAGGAATGATAGATAACGTTGAAATGGCGCCAACCGAAGGCAAAGAATTATTACCGCATAGAAGTGAATGATGTTAATAGCGGGGATAGAATAACAGGTTGCATACAGTTTGCCGCCCGGATTAACACCAGGCAGTTAATCATTTTATCTGTTCAATACATTACAGGAGCGTTCTTTCGCCCTCCTGCAAACCAGTAAATAAAATATTTTATAGTCATGGGGGATACCAACAATACATTTGAAGCCATCGTAATCGGAAGCGGTATGAGCGGGGGGTGGGCGGCAAAAGAATTTTGTGAAAAAGGAATTAAGACCTTGTTATTGGAACGCGGCCGCGATGTAAAACATCTAAAAGATTATCCAACCACCAACATGTTGCCCTGGGAATTTGACCATCGTGGCCAGGTACCTTATGCCATACAAAAAGACAACCCGGTAATCAGCCGCTGTTATGCCTTTAAGGAGGATGCCATGCATTTTTTTGTGAAGGATACCGAACACCCCTACGTGCAGGACAAACCATTTGACTGGATCAGGGGATACCAGGTAGGTGGGAAAAGCATTATGTGGGCAAGGCAAACCCAACGTTGGAGCGATTTTGATTTTGAAGGTCCTGCCAGGGATGGCTTTGCAGTAGACTGGCCGATACGCTATAAAGACCTGGCGCCCTGGTATAGTTATGTAGAAAAATTTGCCGGCATTAGTGGCAATAAAGATGGGCTGGAAGAATTACCCGATGGAGAGTTTTTGCCCCCCTGGGAAATGACCTGCGTGGAAAATCATTTTAAAGATTCTGTGGCAAAGAACTTCGCCAGCCGGCATGTTATTTACGGCCGCTGTGCCCATCTTACCAAACCCGAACCCATTCATATTGAACAGGGACGTGGCCAATGCCAGGCCCGAAACCTATGCCAGCGCGGCTGCCCCTTTGGTGGATATTTCAATGCTAATTCCACCACCATAGCCTGGGCCGAAAAAACCGGCAACCTTACCTTGCGCCCACACTCCGTAGTTCACTCCATAATTTACGACGATGCCAAAGGGAAGGCAACCGGGGTGAGGGTAATTGATGCCGTCACCAAACAAACCCTCGAATTTTTTGCGCCGGTGATTTTTGTAAACGCGGGCAATATGAACACCAACCTGGTGTTGTTAAATTCAATTTCGAAAAGATTTCCCAATGGCCTTGGCAACGACAATGGCCTGCTGGGAAAATTTATGGCATTTCATAACTACCGGGCAAGGATATCCGCTAAATACGACGGAATGGCGGATTCCAAAACAGCCGCATCCAGGGCCACAAGTGCCTATATGCCACGTTTTAGAAACCTGCGTAAACAGGACACCGATTTTCTGCGGGGTTATGCGGCCACATTTAGCGCCAACCGGAATTCGTATCATAAGCAGCCCGGTTTTGGTGAGTCATTGGTGGATAGCCTCAACCAGCCGCCCACCCTCGGTTCGTGGAATGTTGGTTCGCAGTTTATGGGCGAAACAATTCCCAAAGAAACTAATTACGTAACCCTCGACCCCGAATTGAAGGATGAATGGGGCATACCCTTATTAAAAGTATCGATTGGCTACGACGACAACGACGAGAAAATGATCCTGGATTTCTTTGAGCAATTCACCGACATGTTTACGAAGGCTGGCTTCACAGATATAAAAACTTCCGACAGTAAACAGGCACCCGGTTTGGATATACATGAAATGGGCGGGGTGAGAATGGGCAAAGACCCGGCCACCAGTTTACTGAATGAATGGAACCAACTGCATACCTGTAAAAACGTATTTGTAACAGATGGTGCTTGTATGACTTCTACTTCCACCCAAAATCCATCACTTACTTACATGGCCCTTACTGCGCGGGCAGCTAATCATGCAGTAGAATTGTTAAAGAATAAAACGTTGTAATGAAGTAATTGCCTGTGTAAACCGGTACCATTCTCTGCGGAGGAATGCCTGGTAAAGCAAGCATACAAATGTTACTTTACCGGGACGAAGATATCAAACCGGGCGCCTTCATTTAAAGCACCGGTAGCAGTTATGTGGCCCTGGTGATTATCGACTATTTTTTTAACGATCGCCAACCCAATGCCGGTGCCGGGGAAATCTTCCCGGGGATTTAGCCGCTTAAATAACTCAAATATCCGCTCCTTGTGCTCCGGGTCAATCCCAATGCCATTATCTGAAATACAAATATGGCAGTACTGTTTACCAGGAAGCAACAGCGCATCGTTAAATTGTCCACCGTTTCCCATTGCAAATATTACCTGTATAACCGGTGTTCGCCCTGGCATTGAAAATTTAAGGGAATTACTAATTATATTGGTAAAGAGTTGACGGAGTTGGAAGGGGATCACCTGCAATTTGGCCGAACCACTGGTGGTAACAACCGCCTTTTTTTCGGCAATGTGCTCCATCAATTGTTTTTTTACTTCCGCTACCGTTGTTTGCAGATCAGTGTACTCAAAATTTTTGTCATTGTTGTTGGTTTGAGAGTAATTCAGCAGGTCATCTATCAAGGTTTGCATTTGAAATGCCGCACTGCGCATACGCTGCAGGTTGTGTTTGCCTTCTGCCGATAACTGATCTTGGTCCTTCACCTGTATTAACTGGGCGAAGGTTTTTATTTTTCTCAGCGGTTCCTGTAAATCGTGACTTGAAATAAAAGTAAAGGCCTCCAGTTCTTTATTCATTTTAACCAATAGGTTATTCTTTTCCTCCAGTATGGCATTGCTTCTTACCAATTGTTCTTCATATTTCACCCTTTGTAATTCTGATTCTGCCCTTCCTGCTACAATCTTTAAAACACTACTTACACTTTCTTCCTTAGCAATTTCCTGTTGATGCATCACCACGATAATTCCTACTGCATTGCCAACGTCGTCTTTTAACGGTTGCGACAGGTACCCTTCTACACCTAAGGACCGGATGGTTTCGTTGTTGGGAAAAAAATGTTTGCAATTAGCCAGGTAATCATTTAAATCGTCTGTTATCAACCCTTCGCAGGGCCCGCCAATTAACGGGTACGAAAAATTATCAGCAGGTTTACCAAAGGCATTCACGGCCAGGGTATCCATGGTAATTTCATTTCCTTCATGCTTTACCACTTTACTGATAAACACATAATCCATATAGGTAGTATCAGCAATAAACTGGGTAAGTGATACAAAAAACTCATTGTGCAACTGGTATTTTGAAAACTTTTCCGAGAACTCCGCGATAAATCGCTTGTTGTATTTACTTAATGCTATGGCCTGGTTTTGCCGCTGCAATTCTTCGTTGGCTTCCCTTAATTCAAGTGTCCTCATTAATACATCCGCCTGTAGCTTTTCCTTGAACTCCTGCGTTTTTAAAAGCAGCAGTGCTCTTTCTGTAATGTCCTTAATCGAAAGTAAGATTAATTTTTCGCGATTATCAATGCGGGTAATTTCACTGGCATTCACTTCCAATACCCTTTCCCCAATGGCATTAAAAGTATGCGTTACCTCGTAATCCCTGATAGTGTGTTTCTTCGGAAGCAGGTCTTCCAACAAGTGATGCAACGTTGGAATATCCCACTGTTTGTTTCCCAGGTCGAAAATGGAAATATCCTCCGTGTCCAGTTGATTTAACTTGAATGTATGGTAAAAGGCTTTATTGGCAGTTATGATTTGAAATCTTTGATCCATTACCAGTATGGGCGTTTGAATG
>JBBQOJ010000328.1:0-4588 GCA_038330815.1 Chitinophagales bacterium
AAAAAAATCAATAATATTAATATGGCTTTTTTAGATCATGTATTGCAACCACCAGGCTATGGTTGGAAAGATGCTTCTGGTAATCTGGTAAAACCAGGGGTGGGGCAATTGTTTAATGAATTTTTTTCGAGATTGAATGTGTTTCGCGATCGTCGAAATTGGCTGCCATTTTTTAGCTGGGTAAAAGTATTGTGCCTTGTACCATTCTTTTTTATATTCCTTTTTAACTTTTTACATATCTGGACCGCTGTGGCTGCCTTTATTTATAGTATGATAATTATGGGAACGCATGGCACCATTTGGCACCATCGCTATTGTACCCATGGGGCTTATAAATTCCGGAATGGCTTTTGGCGTTTTATAACACAAAACCTTACCATCAGTGTGATACCGGAAGAAATTTATGCCATTTCCCACCATGTGCATCATTCAAAATCCGATCAGCCGGGTGATCCCTACAATGCCTATGGTGGATTTTTCTATTGTTTCCTTGCGGATGTAAATCACCAGCCAATTGCCAAAAACCTGTCGGAAGATGATTACAACAGGGTAAAAAAACTAATGAGTCATACCGGCGTGAAAGCGAATACGTATGCCCAATACCTCCACTGGGGCTCCTATGTAAACCCAGCTACTGCCATCTTATCCACCGCATTGAATTGGTCTTTCTGGTACCTCGCGTTTTATCTAATGGGTGGTCATGCGTTGGCCTGCAGCTTGTTTGGTTCGGCTGCTTTTTGGGCCATTGGCGTTCGCACTTTTAATTACGAGGGCCATGGTAAGGGTAGCAATAAACAACGGGATGGAGTAGATTATAACCACCGCGATCAATCGGTAAACCAGTTGTGGCCAGGTATTGTGGCCGGAGAATGGCATAATAACCATCACCTGTATCCGAAAAGTGCCCGTAGTGGTTTTAAGTCTCACCAGGTTGACCTGGCATGGTACTATATTAAATTAATGCATTGGCTGGGTGCAGTGAGCGATTATACCGACAACAAGGAACAGTTTATGCGAAATTATGTGCTTCCACATCAAATGAAGGAAACGCCAACTATTCAACCTAAGCCCGCGGCAAATGCAGCCGTACCTATCAAAGTTGATTAATTCGCTGCTATTACTATAACACCATTGTAACTTATTAGCCCGTGCTGGGAGTGGTGTATTTATTTATAGGCTGTCGTAAAAAGAACGGCCTAATGTTTTCCTGCACAACAATACGTCAAATTCAACTTCTCACGAAGGTTGCATGTATACCCCGTCACGGGTAGATAATTCCCCTTATGCCCAGCAATAATTCGAAGGCGAAAAATTAAGGATGGGTATTTAACATTACCTGAAACTACCATACCCGCCTAATCAGGGCAAATTTAAAGGCAATTTATCCATTTGTTAACAACGGCACCATTATGGTTGGGAAAATGTAGGTATTACAAGTTATTCCAACGGATTGCCCGTCCCAAAAATTTATATCATGAGAAAACTACTACTCCCATTATTACTACTTTTATTTTGTCTAAAAGCGTATCCCCAGGATTTCTTAGGAATTAGTACCGGCAATTATGCCGGCGTTACCGGCGTACTATTGCAGCCAGCCAGCATCGTAGACAGCCGTCATAAATTTGACATTAATATATTCAGTACTGGTGCTCGGTATAGCAATAATTATTTCTTGCTGGATCGCAACGTGATTTTAAAGTTTAATAAGAATAATTTTGACGACTACGCCACCTTCAAAGCGAACTATTTATCCCAGGCTTCCCTGCCTGCCGGAGAAAGTGTGTTTTTTAATATCACCAACAGAACACAGTTGCCGCTAAGTTTTATGGCAACGCTAAGCAAAAAATCGGCAATTGCCCTAAATTTTCAATCGCGGTCAATGATACAGGGAAGAGATATTACGCAGGATTTGGCGGGCATGGCCTATAATGGTTTCTTTGATCCCAGGCTCAACAATACAGCGGTGAATGCCTCTGGGGTGAGTATCAATGCGCTTAATTGGATAGAAGCCGGGTTAACTTACGGGCGGGTGTTGTACGATAACGACCGCCACTTTTTAAAAGCAGCATTTACCGCCAAATACCTCGGCGGCGTCGCTTCCCTTAATGCTAACGCCAATAATTTAACCTTACGGGTTAATGCGGACAGCAGTCTCGGTTTCACTACCAGTAATTTTGGTTATAACCACAGCAAAAATGCCGATGTGGATATGGTATTTGATAAAAATTACCGCCCCGATGCAAGCGCCTTTGGCTTCGACGCCGGACTGGTGTATGAATACCGTGGCAACTTCGATAATTTCAGGTACATCAGGAATGATGATGAAAAATCCTACGTGGCCGACCGCAGGGACGTAAATAAATACATATTTAAATTGGGGGTTTCCTTGCTGGATGCCGGTATGTTTAATTTTGAAAAGCCTGCTAACGTAAATTCTTTTAGTGGCAATGTAACAGCCTGGGATATACGCAATGCAAATTATGGTTCGCTGCGTGAATTTGATACTGCCCTTGCCAACCGGGTAGTTCCCTTACCCAACGACCCCCGAAACTATAATGTATATTTACCCGCCGCACTCAGTGTCCAGGCTGATATTCGTTTTGTAAAAGGGCTTTTCCTTAATGTGATGGCCTATCGGCCACTTAAAATGGGTAGTGATGCCGGTAAGCGTTTTGATAATTATGGTTATTATACCATCACCCCGCGGTATGAAAGAAGGCATTTTGGTATCTACCTGCCCTATACTTTCAGCGATAAAAACGATATTACCAATTATCGCGAAAACAGGCTGGGTGCCACCATTCGGATAGGCCCCCTGTTTATAGGTAGTAGCAACCTGGGTACCATGGCTTTTAATAAAAATCTTTCTGCGGCAGATGTGCATGTGGGTTTGAAGATTGGTCTAACGCATGGTAAACCTACTAGAGCTAGCAGGCTATTTGCCGGTTTAAATTCGGATGATCCGGCTACCCCGGTCTTCCTCCCCGGTGCAAGTATTAAGCGGGTAGCCGATACCGTTATATCAATCACCCCTGCCAAACCCTCCACACTACTGGTAGATTACTCTAAAGGCCATGTGTATTCCAATGAAGGCAGGAAAGAAGGCAATATTATAATCATCAACAACAACTACTTCTATGGGGCCAACAAGTCAATGACCTCAGACACTACCATCGTAGTAGAACAGCGGACCAGGGTGCTGCGGGTAGATACCAGTTATACCACTGCTGAAGATACTTCGAAAGTATTGCTGTTAAATGCGAATAATAACAGCCGCCTGATTATGGATACCCTACAAGCGCGAAAACTGGAACTGGATAGTTTAATTAACAGCCTCCGGCTTTTAAGGACGGAGATGGACACTTTAAAACTGGAGAACCCGCCCGCCGCCTTGAATGATATCAACCGAAAAACTCCCGCAGATACTTCCCTGACGGTAATCAATAAAGAGGCAATGCCACAATCGGTTAATGACAGCGCTTTAGACGGAAGTATAGATACCAATCGGTATGCAGGTGTATCAGCAAACGTTGGCAGATCTGACAGTGTGGCCTTAGCGGGTAAAAAAAAAGTTGAGCCGGTAACAGCTGTTTCCGGGGTAGCTGCGGTTGCCCCGGTTAAACCAATGGCAAATACACCCGTACAACAACCAGTGGGTGCACAGCCACCAGCGGTACAATACTATCAGTCGCCACCAGTTGTTGTTAGCCCACAAAGCAGTTATCCCGTTTACCAGGAAAACGCATCCGGCCGGGATATGCGACGTTATTACCGCGAAGCTGGCAGGTTGCGATCAGAAATAAATGACCTTGAAAATAGGTTAAGGGATTCTCGGGCAGCCAATACCAGTGCTGCGGGTGTTTATCCAGCCTATGGTTCCTACAATTCACGTCCCACGCCCCCAAGTGCTGTTCTTACTCCCCAACCAGCGGATACTGTTTATATAAGGGACACGATCCGGCTAAAAGACACCATTAATACAGTAAGCATTGATACCCTAATTCGTAATATTACCACCACCCCTCCTGTGGTAAATGTTCCTCCGAAAAAAGAAAAAATAGTAAAAAATGCCATTGATTATACCAACATGCCCGCAGATATCCTGCTATTCGATCTGGGTAAGTTTGCTATCCGCAGTATGTACTATAACAAATTGAATTACCTCGCTACTATCCTCGTGCAGCAGCCCTCCCTACAAGCATCCATCACCGGGCATACCGACAAAACGGGTTCTCCTGCAGTAAATGAACGCTTGTCTCTTCAACGCGCCAATGCAGTAAAGTACTATCTCACCGGTAGAGGAGTTGCCCAAAACCAGGTAATGGTAAAGGCCCTTTCTTACGTTGACCCAATGGTTACCGGGAATTCAACCGCTGCCAATAGCCAAAACAGGAGAGTGGTGGTTAAGATTGCAAAGGGTGGGTAGGCGCACTACAAAACAGAAAAGCAAATGACTGCAGCTGCCTACCTTATTTTGGGTAGTGGGAATGTAGTTGGGAGTTAAAAAAGTATCAGACGTGCTTTTGCATTTTTATAAACAAATTCTCCCTTAATTTCGCTGCTACTCAATTCTTACTATGCGTATTAG
>JBBQOJ010000329.1:0-4579 GCA_038330815.1 Chitinophagales bacterium
CCATGAAACCACCAGTGCAATAACTAAAGCCAATGGTATTAAGGTGGCCCGACACTGCGGTAGCAAATTCAAGAAAATAGGCCCTCACCTCTTCGCGGTGTTCATTGGCTTTGTCTTCGTAGATAATGGCATTGTCCTGGTCGGTTTTAAGGGTTTGTTCTTTTCTTCCTTCGCTGCCCAACACCATAAATACAAATTTAGCGGGAGGTGGCCCCAGGGTTTTAATTACACTTTCAATCACTTTGATGGCGATGGTATCAGATACGGCGGTTATCACCTGGTTAACGATGGCCGCATGTACGCCCCGTTCCAGCAGTTGGGAAACAATTTTTGGCACAGTATCCCATTTGCGCTTCAGTTCCTCAATGGACAATGCCTGCCTTACCGATTGTATGAATACCAGGGGCGACTGGCCCTGTTCGCTCAGCAACTTGTTACGGCTGATAAAGCCCAGGTAATCACCTCCTTTCTCTACCAGCAGGTACCGCATTTTTGTGCGAAACATACTCAGTACGGCTTCGTACACAAAAGCATGTACGTTGATGGTGGCCACGGGATTGTCCATGATACTACCTACTGCAGTTTGATAATCGAGTTGCCGGGCAACCACATTATCGCGTATCGTGATGTCCGTTACAAAGCCGACAATGGTATTGGTGGCATCTTTTACAAAAAGGCAACTCACTTTCTGCTGCTTCATGATGATGGCCACCTCATATACCGGGGTGTTTGCCCAACACCATACAATGTCGCGGTATTCTACACTCTCAATCCGGCGGGAGTACAATTGTTCGGAAGTGATAAAACTATTTTCAAAACCGGTAGGATTTTTGTAAAAATGGGCAAACTCTTCGTTGAGCATTTTATGGCCAAAGGAATCTGTAAAGTGCTGGTAAAAATAATCGTACCGTTTACACAGGTCGTTAAAACATTTACGTGGAACAATATAAACAAGGGTGCCCTTTTGGGCTATCACAGTGCGCAATGATTTTTTTTGAATCAATAACTCCGTGATGCCACCATAATATTCCCCGGTGTGGTACACTTCTACCAGGCGTTTATTGTGCTGGCTGTCGTAAAAAAAGGTTTCATACTCCCCTTCTACAATGATATCAATACCTTTTAATTTGGTGACGCCCTGCCGGTAGATGAGCCCGTCTTTTGCATAACGGGATTCAATTAACAGGGGGGCGGTGGCTACCAGTTCTTCTTCCGGTAACAGGTTAAAGGGGACTACCTTTTTTAAAAAAGCGATCCGGTTATCCATAATAACAGGCGATTAATAAAGCGGTGAAAATAATGATAAGGGCAACGATCACCCATCCTGCCAGGTTACTGATTTTTTCCTTTGCCGCAAATACAATGGGTGGCTGTGTAAAAGAAGTAATCTCCTTTTTACGTACCAATTCAAAAAAGCAGTCAGCGGTAGCGGCGGCATCCGCCAGGGCATTGTGCTGTTGCAAAAGCGGTTGGTGAAAAAGCAGGTGATACAATTCCCCTAGTTTTAAATATTTGCAATGCGGATTTTGTTGCAGGTGCCTGCTGGCCGTCATAATACAAAAGCAGGGCAAGCCTTCCATGGGATGCCGGTGAATACCCTCCCGGTAATATTCCGCCCCAAGGATATGATAGTCCAATTCGAGGAAATGCCCGATGATCATCGGCTGGAATTGTTGCAGATCACTGCTAAGTGCCTGCAGTACCTCGCTGCGAACTGTTCCGTGATCGGTTAAAAACTGGTGGGTGATCCCATGAATACCCAAAGCGGTGGCAGAGATTTTACCATCGTAGTTTTTAATAAAATAATTTTGTTCTTTGAGTTTGGTTCCATTACGACAGTACACCCTCCACGACACCTGCACTGCACAGGGCCAATTGCCCGGCACATCATAAGAAAGGTGCCATTTTTTAGGAAGGTCCGTTGTTTCTGTATCGATGAAAAGAAGGTATTCCTGCAATGCAATAAAGATAGTAGGTTTTAAAAATGACTATCACAAATATATTGATTAATGAGGCAAGTGTGGCGGCATTTTGTGTTACCAAACCTAAAAGGTCTTTGAAGCGTTTTCGAAATGAAAAGCCCAGGGATATTTGCCGGCTATTGGCGCAATGGGCTTTGGAAGACCTTATTGGTTTTATTTAGGGAGAAGTTAACCCTGGTATGCTGGCTCTTTTCGGGCAATGTGCCTATCGCCCACCTGGATGAAATATAACACTAAATCATCCATCAAATACCATTTCAATTTGATGATGGTTTTCGTTATTCTATATTTGCAGCGATTGATACCGGCGAAACGATGTTATTCCAGTAAACACCCACTTCAGTCAAGGCGCCAGAAGCATTTACTGCAGGCACTGAATTAGGAAAGAACCAGGCATACCTCTCTACATAAGAAGTTCCATTCATCCATTCTGTGGCAAGCTTCATAAAATACTTATAGGTAGGCCAGGCATTCATTGGTTAATCGATCGGTTAGATACTCCCTTGCCGGCCCATCCATTAATGTCGGATTTTTATAGGGCGTAAAAAAGCCACCAGTGCTATTATTTATTCTACCAGTTGGAGATCCCTTGCTCCAGCCACCCTTGTTGATATGAAAGCCCTCGTAATTCGGCCAATTTGTTAACTGTCCACCCCTGGTATTGTTGATAAATCGAATACCCCAACCATAGCTTTGGGTACCGTTAGCAGATTTTGTTTCTGCAGCCGACCGGGTAATTCCCTTTTCGTTAAAAAAAACATCGTGTACTACAAGATCAGTAAACATAATATTTTCAAAAGCTGCCACCTGGGTCACCTCAACAAGAATTCTGCAACGCATCGCTTCTTTTTTTGAAATGCCGTTATTTTGATAGGGTATAACGCCGGTTATTTCAATCCCCTTTGCCTGGATAAACGAACAGTTTTGAATCAGGATAGCATTGAGTTCCTGACCTGCATCTAATACTGGCTTTGCTGTACTTCTCTTATACAGATAACTACTGATCACCACTGGTTGCTGGTCCAGTCCTTTGACATTGACCAGCGATAACATACCAGTAAAATGTAGACCGGTTGCAAACAACACAGAATCACCCGGTTTCAATTGAATATTTGTTAATGTCGAAATTGATAACCATGACAGCTTAGGACTGGTTCCGCTACTTGCATCTTTTCCAACCGCTGAGTTGATGTAATAATTGGTAGCTTTTACAGGATCGCTCCAACTAAAAAAAAGCAACAACAAATAAACAATCTTCTTGATTTTCATAAAAAATTATTAATATCCCTCCGCTAAATTATTAAATAATACTAGTCAATTTGATATAAGCCTATGCCTGAACCCAACCAGCTATCTTTAAAAAATAGCGCATTACCATGCAATACTATAATATGGTTAAAACTAAGCGTAAGGTTTTAAAGAAAACGAAAGAAGCGTGTCAATAAAGGGGGGCATTCTATTCAAAAGGCTATCCTGGCAATTTGAAACTGGAGTGTATATGTCTCATAGGGAAATCACTGAATGGCTGAATAATCACACAATTGAACAAAAAAACATCAGCTAACAATGCAGTTCCGAAAGTGTGGATTGACCATTATAAACTCAGCTTCAGTTCAACACCAGTTTTAGTTTGGGGGATGACGCGTTCTGAAAAGCATTCGTTCATGCTATTATCACATTTTTTACCAGCATTGCCGCCGGGCAGATGTATTTCAAGACCCACACCTTAAGCAAATGCAAAATGTAATCACCAACTATCTGTTCTGAAAGAAGAAGTCGGCAAACCCTGCGTGTTAAATAAACAACCCCCGGCCCAACTACTAAATGCATAGCGTAAGCTTATTGGATTTTTAACACTATCACTCAATACAGTGACGCCACCACCTTTTTCTTTATTATTAATAATTGCATTTGCCGGATAAAACACTTTCTCTCCAGCAGCTATTTCAAAATCAGCAAGTGGTTTGCCAAAACTGGTTAACCCCTGTTCACTGTAATCAAAAGTTAAGTTGATTTTTCCATTGCTGGATATTTGCATATCCTTATAAACAGGTCCGCTAAAAGAAATCCTCTGCATGTTATAGTCTTTTGCCAATGCCCAGTAAGCCAACCGGATTCCAACTTGTTCCTTTTGCGAAGGATGAATCACTGTTCGCTCACCGATGCCCATCGTAACGGCCATCCCTGCATTTTTTACAGATTCCATTGTTTTAAGTTTGTAGGGACCACCAGCAAGAGGGGTTTGCAATTTTATTTTCCAGTGGCCTTTATCATCTGCTATTACCATCGCATTTTTGCCCCAACTACCGCTGACTGAAATTTTTGTATGAGGTTTATTTGTTCCACAAATAGCCACTTGCTGCTGTTGTTGCAGTACCATATTGTCGCTAAAAATTGCGGGCAATTGGGTTTGTAAAAATGACTGCGTTGTTATTAAAAGGCTAAGTAAGGGTAATAAAATATACCGCAGCATGCTTTAACATTTTTTAATAGAATGAACAACTAATAAAACTAATAAAAAGATATTCAATGGGAATAACCCATGTAATACTGCTGATAAATTTTTACATAGTCAATTATATACTCAGTGGGCAATC
>JBBQOJ010000330.1:0-4571 GCA_038330815.1 Chitinophagales bacterium
AATAAAATGTCCGCCCTCGGCCTTGCATTTTTCAATGGCCTCCAGGTAACTTTTTACCGCGTCGGTATCAATTAAAGGACCAACATGATTTTTCTCGTTTAGCGGGTCACCAATTATTATTTGCCCGTAAGCATTCACCAATAAGTCCTGGAATTTGTTATAAATTTTTTGATGTATAATGAGCCTCAGTGTAGAAGTGCAACGTTGCCCGGCCGTGCCAAAGGCGACAAAAACAGCACCAATGAGCGCCATGTTAAGGTCTGCCTCTGGTGTAATGATGATGGCATTATTCCCCCCGAGTTCCAACAGGCTTTTTCCAAGGCGCTGAGCCACGGCAGTTGCCAGGGCCTTGCCCATCCGTGTGCTTCCGGTAGCCGATACCAGCGGAATACGGTGGTCGTTGCTCATCCATTCCCCTGCCTGGCGGCCCCCGCTGATTAAAACGCTGACGCCTTCCGGCACATTGTTCTTTTTAAATACCCTGGCCGTAATTTGCTGGCAAGCAATACCGCAGAGCGGGGCTTTTTCACTGGGTTTCCAAACACACACATCACCGCATACCCAGTCCAGCATAGCATTCCAGCTCCACACGGCCACCGGGAAGTTAAACGCTGAAATGATACCCACCACTCCCAACGGATGGTATTGTTCATACATGCGATGGCCCGGCCGCTCACTGTGCATGGTAAGCCCGTGTAACTGGCGCGACAATCCAACCGCATAATCACAGATATCAATCATCTCCTGTACTTCTCCCATACCTTCCTGCAAGCTTTTACCCATCTCGTAACTTACCAGTTGCCCAAGCGATTTTTTGTGCAACCGCAATTCATCGCCTATTTGCCTTACCACTTCGCCGCGTTTTGGTGCCGGCCAGGTTCGCCATTCCTTAAAGGCAACACTTGCCTGGTCAATTACCATGTCATATACCGCTTTATCACATTGCCGCACGGTACCAATCAGCTGGCCGTCTACCGGCGAGTAGGAATCGATATTGCTTCCCTTACTGGCAAGCCATTTGCTGCCTGTTGAAACACCTTTATTTTTGGCCTGCACCTGCAGTTGCGAAAGAAATTGCATAAGATTAAATTTTGTGCAAGGTACGAATTGACCCGGATGCCGTGAATATTCCGGCCAGGCTATCCAATATCCCTCCTCAAAAAAATACTTGATCGGTCTTGCTATTGCCCATTGTTAATTTATGTTGCTCTTTTTCCATTACCAGTTAAAGGTGATGCCACCGGTAGTCCAGCGGCGTGGCATCCTGCTGCCCAGTAAATCACTATAGCGGATATCACTAATATTATTTACCGCGGCAAAAAAGGTTAACTTTTTTACAAGGGTGAAGCCCAGCTTTGCGTTCCATAAAAAATAGTCTGGCGAAATAGCCGCGTTGATGGCATTGGCTTGTTGCGCTGCCCGCTTTTTATAGATGCCATTCACAGCAATATTCCATTTTTTATGTTGGTAAATGATATTGGATTGCACCAGTGCACGGGCATGAGAAATGATGTAGAAGGAGGGAACCGGGTCGCTACTGTTCGACCTTAAAAAGGTGACACCTGCATTCACAAACAGCGTTTGCCCCGTACTAAAAGCCCGGGTGTATCCCAGGTCCATTTCTATACCGCGGGTGGTAACTTTTTTTAAATTTTTCGCCAATGCGTAGGTGGACCCCGGTACCAGGTTGTCTTTTCTCGGCATATCCGCGTAAGGTGTAGCCACAAAATCAATCACGTTAACCTGGTCGCGGTAAAATCCACTAAAGGATGCTTTAAAATAGGTACCTAAAAACAGGTCTGCTCCGGCCTCATAACTCCAGGAGTTTTCCGTATCGAGGTCCGGATTTCCGATGGTGCCACTGGCTACCACTGCCTTGTTGAAGTTATTAAAACGTTCGGTAAAATCGGCGCTGCGGATGGCCCTGCCTGCATTGGCACGAAGGGTTACCGAAGGTAGTTGATAAGCAATATTTACCTGCGGTAACAATGCAGCACCGTAATTTTCATCCCAGTCGAAACGCATGCCAGGCGATAACCGCAATTTACCTTTACTAATAAGTACGGTGCCAAATGCCGCGCCATGATGGGTGGCATGATTACCCCGGTCGTTGGAGGTGATGGAACGACGGTCTAATTGAGTACCTACGCTCAGGTTAATATTTTTATGTAATTGCTGTGATCTAAGGTATTGCAGGATAAGGTGATTGGATTGGTTTTCATTGGCAACTGCACGGGGGTTAAACAGGTAATTGTCGTTGGTGTTTTTGTACAAAAAATCTACCTGCTGGCTAAATTTATCCGTTTGCTTTTTTAATTGGAGCTGGTTCCACGAGGTAGTTACTTTTTCTACGGCGGTATCGCTGGCGAATGTGGTGTAAAAATTCTGCGCGGCAAAGTCACGGCTATCGTAGCTACTTTTTAAGGATAGCTGCCAGTTGTTTTTCAGCATCCATGCCACCGAAGCACTCAGGGTATGGTTGTGCAGGTACCCGCGGTTGTTACCCCGCAGCAGTTGCCCTGAAGTGTTGTTGCTGAGTACGCCGGCTGACAGGTTAACTTTCGGGCCGGTTAACTGAATACCGGCGTTGGCATTGAACAATTCATATTCTCCATGGGTGGCACCCAATGTACCCTTGTTGCCTTTTTCCTTGTTAAAACGATGAAATGTTTTGGTGATGATATTAATTACGCCGCCAACTGCCTCCGCCCCATAGATAGCGGCTGCCGGGCCGCGCAATACTTCAATGCGTTCAATTTCATACGGTGCCACTGGTATATACGACGAGAAATGGCCGGTAATGGGATCATTCAGTTTAATGCCATCCATCAACACCAACACCTGCTGAAAAGTGCCGCCCCGCATAACGATATCGCTTTGCGACCCCATGGGCCCGCGTGACTGAACTTCTATGCCGGGCACATATTTTAGCAACTCATCTACTGCATTTACCGGTAACTGTTGAAACAATTTACCATCGATTACCGTGATACTTCGGCCTGTTTCACTGATTTTTTGCGGTGTTCTTGACGAAGTGATAGTGATGGGGTTCAGGTCAATTTCGGTTTGGGCGAATACCTGTATGGCGGCAAGGATGCAACCAGCTAACATTAGTTTTCTCATAAAAACATTTTAAAAAAAAAGGGCGAATAATTTCAACCGCCCGGTTAAAGTAGCGTGCCGGCAGGCAGACGGCTACAAAAATCTCCGGCAATTAATCCCCAAAACAACAAGGAGCCTATTGGCGGATGCCGGTAAAAAATAATTATAAAAGCATTTTGGATACCAACGAAACCAGGTGAACATTAAAGCCCGTTTGGTAGGTTTGTTCGCTGGTGATAATGGGCCTCACCGTATCAGTACTGTTCATTTTCGTTAGGGAAATCACGTGATTTTACATCTGTGATATATTGTTTAATGGCGCCGGAAATCTGTTCATCCAGGTTGAGGTAACGCCTTAAAAAACGGGGCTTAAAATCGGTATTGATGCCCAGCATATCATGCATTACCAATACCTGGCCGTCGCATTCCCGGCCGGCACCAATACCAATGGTTGGAATATGAAGACTATCAGATACTTCTTTTGCCAACATGGCCGGTATCTTTTCCAGCACAATCGCAAAACAGCCTGCTTCCTGTAGCAACAACGCATCATTTCTTAGTTTGGCTGCTTCTGTTTCGTCCGTTGCCCTTACCACGTAAGTGCCAAACTTATTAATAGATTGGGGGGTTAGGCCAAGGTGGCCCATCACGGGTATACCAGCACTTACAATTTTTTTTACCGAATCCAGCACTTCCGCCCCGCCTTCGAGTTTAACGGTGTTGCCGCCACTTTCCTTCATAATTTTTATAGCAGAAGCCAGGGCGATTTCTGAATTTGACTGGTAGTAGCCAAAGGGAATGTCCACCACAATCAGGCTTCGTTCCCTTGCCCTCACCACGCTTTGCGCATGGTAAATCATTTGATCGAGTGTAATCGGCAGGGTAGTAGCGTGGCCAGCCATAACATTACTGGCACTATCACCTACCAAAATAATGTCAATGCCTGCTGCATCAAATAATTTGGCAAAAGAATAATCATACGCGGTGATCATGGAAATTTTTTCCCCCGCCAACTTCATTTTCTGAAGGGTATTGATCGTTACTTTTTTATATTCTGATTCGATGGGTGGCATGCGATAATTTTGGTAAATAATAGCTGATGGATAGGGCTAATACTATGGGCACCGCAAATATATTACACTTCGCTGTATCATCAGGATTTGCTGTAGATTTCTTTTACAGCCAGCTGGTTTACCGCCCGGCAATCACCTACAAGCAAACAGGTAGTGATAATGCACACGGACCTTTCTACTTACTTACCAACGATATTATTTCTAACTGTGGTCAGGAGTCGTACTTTATAACCTGAATGGTTATTCGAAAAAATGCTTTTTATGTGGAATCTTTGTTGAACGAAGGAGTCAAAAGGCGCTGACACAGGACAGAGTCCTGCGCCTGTGGAGGCAATCAATTTTTACCCGCCAGGCTGTTGCATAATACTTTGTTGGATAACTATCATTTAAATCAAT